>CAZGVZ010000545.1:0-3464 GCA_964529145.1 uncultured Fibrobacteraceae bacterium
CCTTGCTTAAAATCCCACGGGGATCACATTGTCCTCTCTTACCGAGACACGTAATGGATAAACTGGTTGTCTGCCGTTTCCCACCGAGAGTCTGCAAGGCGGCGAAAGGCATGCCGTGCCCGCATCAGCACGGCTCAGGGAAAAGCATGGGCCCTCCCGTATGCTGTTCTTCACGATGAGCACTTCGTCTTTTGTAAATATTCCCTGCCGGCTCAGGACCTGCGGTACCACGCACCACTGCCAATGTCCGGAATCCCAGCCGCGATGCTCACACGACGGCACCGCCCAGTTCAAGATCGACCGGATGAGGTTCCTGCGCCCCGTGCAGAAGTAGCCCTGCTCCGGAACCATAATGTTTTTCACCCCTTTCGGGTATCCGTTCCAACCGTAAGCCTGGAGGTGAACAAAGTTCATCGCCGGGATTCGCGGCGCGAGTGGACTCGAAAACGTGACTGGCCGTTTTTGAAAACCACAGATGGACCATGTCAGGAAACAACTGTGCGTTTATTTCAGCATGGATCGATATTCATTTTAGTAGTATCCGACGGCATAGTATTTTTCAGAGTCTCGCCTCGAATCCTTTCGAAATGTCGGATGAAGGGAGTGCGCGGAAAAGAAAGCTTTGCAGGATCAAAGAAAAGATGAACCGGCTTTATCATTCAGTCTCCGATACCTGAATTCATATCAAGCATCGTTACCTGTCCGGATAGTATGGTCGGAAAGACGATGAGCCGCGGTCGGATGGTTGAGATGTCGACCTCGAATCACCGCGAGTTTTCACGACCATATTGAATTAAAAAAACAACACATCACCGTGTGCGGACAAGCCGCCCGAATCGAGGCCTTTGTCCGCGCTTTCGGTTCCTGATAGACTCCGGAGAATCGCGAAATGGAGATGAACACGAAAACATACGAACATGCATCCCGGCTTCCGAACGATGGAGTGGGGAAAATGGGCGGCGGACTGAGGCGGGCGATGCCGGCGATCATCGTCAGTATCCTCATCGCGGCCGGTCTGTTCCTGAGCAGCCGCGTCAGTTACCTGCTGTTCCACGCGCTTGCCGAGGGATTCAGTATCGTGGTGGCATGCGGAGTATTCATGCTGGCATGGAATTCCAGGCACCGGTTGGAAAACGACTACCTTCTTTTCCTCGGCATAGCCTATTTCTACGTCGCGGCCCTGGATTTCGTCCACTCGATTACATACTCGGGGATGGGGATTCTTCCAATCAACAGCCCGAACACGGCCACTCAGTTCTGGATGGCGTCCAGATCTCTGGAGAGCCTTTCTCTTCTTGTCGCACCCGTATTCCTTACGCACAAGCTGAACCTCGGAGCTGTTTTCGCCACGTTCGCGGCGATTGCCGGAGGTATCCTGACCGCGGTCATCGTGGGCCGTTTTCCGGATTGCTTCATCGAGGGAGTGGGCCTGACGCAGTTCAAGATAGCGGGAGAATTCGTGATCGTCGCGATCCTCGTAGCGGGTGTGGTGACGCTCAAGGAGCGGCGATCGTTGCTTGATGCGAGTGTGCGGCGCCTGGTGACCGCATCGATTCTAAGCACGATCGGATCCGAAATGGCATTCACTCTTTATGCGGATCCTTACGGATTGTTGAACCTGATCGGTCATTTTTTCAAGATCATATCGTTCTATCTGATCTACGAGGCGGTAATCGTGACCGGTCTGCGACGTCCCTACGATCTTTTCTATCGTCAGCTCAAGCGGAGTCGCGACCGGTTCGAGCTGCTCTCCGGTACAACGGCCGAATTGCTCCGTACGGACCGCCCTCAGCGTATCGTCGAGCGATTGTGCGAGAGGGTCATGCACCATCTCGATTGTCATGTGTTCTTCAACTATCTTCTGGATGAGAAGGCCGGAAAACTCCATCTGAACGCCTTTTCGGGCATACCGGACGACGAGGCACGGAGGATCGAATGGCTCGATCTGGGCGTCGCCGTCTGCGGGTGCGCCGCAAGAGACGGCTGCAGGATCGTGGTGGAGCGTATCGCATCGACCGGGGATGAGCGTACGAGGCTGGTAAAATCGTACGGAATCGCGGCCTATGCATGTCATCCCCTGTATTCGAGGGCCGGTAGGGTCATCGGCACACTCTCGTTCGGCACGAGGGATCGCGATACTTTTTCCGAAGAGGATCTCGAACTTATGCTGGCAGTGGCGGATCAGGTGGGAATCGCGATAGTCAGAATGATGGACCAGAGAGCGACCGAGGAGAGCGAGGAGCGCTTCAGGACTCTCGCAGACTTTACAAACGATATGGAGTACTGGTCCGACGGGAACGGATCGCTTCTGTACATCTCGCCCTCGTGCGAACGCATTACCGGTTATTCTCAAAAGGAATACCTGGCAAATCCGGAACTGCTGTTCGATATCGTGCATCGGGACCACGCGGCCGCGATGCGGCGGCATCGTGAGGAGGAATCCGGAAAACGGGAGAGCTATCTGGAGTACCGCATCGTTGCCAAATCAGGTGAAATCCGCTGGATCGGGCATAAATGCAACCCCGTGGTGGCGGCCGACGGATCGTATCGCGGCTGCCGGGCTTCGAACCGTGACATTTCCGCGCACAAGAAATCCGAGGAGAACCTGGCCCGGAGCAGGGATGAACTGGCCGCGGCTTACGGAGAGCTCGAGTCGTTCTCCTACAGGGTTTCGCACGACCTGCGTAATCCGCTCAATTCCGTGGCGGTCATGCGGAGTCTGCTGGAATCGCGCTATGCCGGTTCGCTCGATGACCGCGGTAAACGGTGCATCGCTGAAATCGGAAAGGGAGTCGCCAAAATGGGCACGATCATCACGAACCTGCTCAAGCTTTCGAAAATATCCCACCATCAGCTCAACCTGGACGAGATACGTCTCGATGCGATCGCCGGCGAGATCCTGGACGAATTGCGAAACGAGAATCCGGGCCGCCGGGCGGAGGTGCGTGTTAAAGAGGGTATGAAGGCGTATGCGGACGAAAGCCTGGTAAGGATCGCGCTTGAAAATCTTATCGGGAACGCCTGGAAATACTCGTCCAGGAATGAACGCTCGCTCATCGAGGTGGGAACCGGTAACGGCCCCGGGGGGACGTTCTATTATGTCAAAGACAACGGAGCCGGATTCGATATGGCCGATTCCCGCAGGATCTTCGAACCTTTCGAGAGGGCCCACCCGGAGAAGGAGTACGGCGGAAGCGGAATAGGATTATCTATAGTCAAAAAGATCGTTGAGCGGCACGGCGGAGAGATCCGGGTTGAGTCGGAAAAGGGAAAAGGGGCCTGTTTCTACTTCACGCTGTCGCCAGCCGTCCGGTAAGGGTCCATTGTCCGGCATCCTGAGGCGTCCCGCGCGCAGACCATTCCATCGCCTGGTGCGCGGAGGGTGAATTGATTGCTTGCTGTGGTAGGCATCTAAAAAAAATTCAGGGATTCAACGTCAGGAGCCGTCTGTGCAGAGGCGGCCC
>CAZGVZ010000546.1:0-3461 GCA_964529145.1 uncultured Fibrobacteraceae bacterium
GTCTTCTGGGGCCGACCGGCACCGGGGGCTTTTACATGCGACATCCCGACCGGATCCGGCCGGCCATGTTCGGGGGAACCGGGAGCCGGTCGGAATCGTTCGAGATGCCGGGATTCCTCCCGGACCGTTTCGAAGCCGGAACTCCGAACATCACGGGAATTTACGGGCTTTACGGCGCCCTTTCACGCCCCCCCGATTCCCTCCACACGCCGGAAGAGTTCCTCGATCTCCTGCAGTCGGTTTCGGAAATACCCGGCGTAACAGTACACCGGGCGGCGGACCTCAACGCCCAGGGTCCCCTGTTTTCCATTTCACATGAGAGTGTCGACTGCGCCTCGATCGCACGGAAACTCGAAAAGGATTTCGGAGTCGAAACACGCCCGGGTCTTCACTGCGCCCCTCTTGCCCACAGGACGCTCGGCACCTTCCCTGATGGAACGGTCCGATTCGCCGTTTCACCTTATCATCGCCGTGCCGATTTCGACTACCTGCTCATGGCGCTGCGTGCGGTGCTGCCCGCATGAAGAGGCTCCTGCTGGTGTTTCAATCGACAAGGGAGGCACTCAGAGCCGAGAGAGCGTTGAGAGCGGGGGGGATCGGCTGCTCCGTCATTCCGGTACCCAGGAGCATCTCATCGGAATGCGGCATCGCCATCGAGGTCAGTCCGGTCAATCGGACGAATGCGGAGGCGGTCTGTTCGCGGGAGTGCCTGAAGGTGTCTTTTTTCGTGTGGGAAAAGACATCGTAGAGCTGATACGGGCAGACCGGAAAAGCTGAACACCTGGTATGTTATTTGATATTCATATCTCGGCATCACATCGACGGGAGGATACGATCCTATTCTGCTGAGAGGCTGATGTGGAAAAAAAGCTTTGGCGCCTGGCGGCCTCCCTGGTCGTCTGTATCTCGAGCGGCGCCTGGTCCACGGATACCGTTTCTTCGTTTCCACACACTCAATCCGGCCGATTTATCTCAGACAGCGCTGACGTCGACAGTCCCGGCAGCTCGATGAAGGTCATAATCAGAGACACCTGCATCGCTCCCTACGGATCACGGAAAAACAGATCCGAACAACCTCTCATCATGCAACAGGACCATGAATTTCTCGACAGACCGGTATTCGCCGTTTCCACGCCGGTAGGCCCTCCGGGCCATCGTCAGCATCTCGTTTTCGAGGGGGAGCCGCTCCTTCATTTTTCCCTCTGGAACAATGTACGCTTGGAAGCGGAGAAAGGGGGGAGCGTCGCCCACGTCGAGACGTTCTCGTGCAAGACCCACATCAGGATGTACGACATGCGTTCCAATCCGGTCGTAATGCCCTCGTACAAACCCTGTTTTACCGCGCAACTGTTTCATCTCGGATACCCCGCGACTGAGGCTACTTCCGTGCTCTCGCAACTCTCGTTCTTTCTCGGCCATTATTCGAACGGCCAGAAGGGGTGCCTGTTCGATGCCGGGATGCAGGATCTGCATCCCGGTTGCGACAGTATCAACTGTTCGATGTATTTCCTGAATCCGTCCAGACACATGAATCGGTCGACCGGCGATTTCGCGGTCAATTTCATCGGAGGAAGCCTGGGTTCCAAGATGATGTGGCTCGACATGGCAGATCGCCCGGAAACTTCCGTGTCGCTGCATCTGAGCTACACCCATCACTTCGCCAAGGGTTCCCCAACCCTGGTCCGGCTTTACGGAAGGAACCGTCTGGAGCTTACTGCCGAATTCGAACGTGTGCTCGCGCCCTACCGGAAATTCGCGACACGGGCAAGACTCAGAGTCCTCGGGAGTTATGCCAAAAACAGGCACCCATCCATTCCCGACGGCTACATCGAGCTCGAAACCTCGGCCACCTGGCACTATTTCTACGGCTTCGGTGTATTCATGCGGTTTCACGCAGGTCAGGACCGATATAACGCCTATTTCGTCGATGATGTCAGACAATTCATGATAGGATTCATATGGGAACAGGCACAGCTGTTCAGGTACAATTGGAGGGCGGCGAGATAATGCGCAGTGAGCTATAGACACACGCGCCCGTATACAAAACAGTTGCATGCTGTTCAAATGAACAGTATATTTATGATATCGTAATTTTTTGTAGTGTCTCAGTTTGATAAATACCTTTCCCCTCGCTGTTCTTAACTGTTACGATGAAAGGGTATCAATGGGACTCACGGGAGGGTGCGTCGCCCCTTCAGGGCTGAAAACCATGATGTTGAATATTTTACCCGGGCCTTCATCCCGGGCTCTTATACAGGGCGCTTTCAGTGCAAATTCAAACTGAGGTATCGCCTAATTTCAGGTTTTTACAGGAGAAACACAGTGAACCACGAAACGACAGCGCTTGACGATGCGGTTTTTCAGATGGTCCCGCCACTTGTCCGGCCTCTGCGGTTATGGACTCCCCGTTACGCGCCCCGCAGGTACGGCATGGTTCGTCGGACTGGAGAGAGAGAACCGGTAAGGGAGCCGATCCGGGCTTTCGTCGTGAAAGGCGGCTTTGTCAGCATGGCGGACGGCGAACGTCGCATGGTGCTTGCGGGCAGGATTTTCAAACAACATCAGGAGTGCTGACGCATGTCACCGTTCGAACTTACCGCGGAACAGCACCGGGTGGTGTCGTTTATTCTCTCGTACCGCGCTCAGAAAGGTTTTCCGCCGACAGTGCGTGAAATCGCCGGGGCGCTTGGGTACCGCAGTCCGAACAACGTGCGGCAGCATCTGAGACTCATCGAGCAGAAGGGTTTCATACGCCTGCTGCCCGGCAGGGCGCGCGGCATCGAAATCAGTGCGGCGCTCGCGGCGGAAGAGTACGGGGAAGAGAATCGGGATGTGCCGATCGTCGGATCGGTTGCCGCCGGAAAACCTATCACCGCCATAGAGAACATCGATGGTCATGTCACGCTCGACCGGACTATTTTCAGGGGAGAAGGCCTCTTCGCGTTGCGCATCAAGGGAGACAGCATGAGCGGGATGGGCATTCTCGACGGCGATATCGCAGTGGTGCGTAAAAAATCGCAAGCCGAACAGGGTGAGGTGGTGGTGGTCGTGATCGATGGCGAGGCGACCCTTAAAAGATTCATAAAGGAGCGAGGTGCCATAAAATTGCGGGCGGAAAATCCGGCTTACGAGGATATCGTCCTCGTACCCGGAAGTTCCATTCAGGTCGCGGGAAAGCTGGTAGGGGTGATCAGAAAATATATATGAGGGTTCCTGTTTATAAAGTTTTGGTTTCGCGATCCGGCCGCGGCTGAGCCATTACAGCCGGCGGCATGCATCAGGAAGTCGCGGAAAGACGAAGGACATGCTATGGATACGCTTGCCAAATTACAGGCTCTCTCCGATGCGTCGAGGTACGACCTTTCGTGCGCATGCGGTACACGGAAAGGCAGCGATCACCGCACGCGGGGAAGCGACGGTACATGGCTCTATCCAGTATCACTGCCGCGCGGCGGAACCTC
>CAZGVZ010000547.1:0-3439 GCA_964529145.1 uncultured Fibrobacteraceae bacterium
CGCTTCGGGGATGCGAGATCGACCAGCCCAGGAATCTGGCAAAAAGCGTGACGGTCGAGTGACGAAACCGATGTTTCAATCGCATGTAATTTCCGAAGGTGACAGATGAGCGCTCGCACAGTGCACATTTCCGACGCTCCGGCCCCGGCAGGTCCTTACAGTCAGGCGGTGGCCCGGGGAGACATGCTCTTCGTATCGGGCCAGGTACCGCTCGATCCCGGGAGCGGAGCTGTCGCCGGATCGACAATCGACGAGCAAACGGCCAGGGCGATCGGGAACCTCAAGGCGGTGATGTCGTCGCAGGGCTTTGAAATGCGGACGCTTGTGAAAACCACGGTGTATTTGAGGGATATCGGACATTTACCAGCCTTCAACAGGATTTACGAATCGATGCTCGGAGATGTCCGTCCCGCGCGGAGCGTGGTCGCGGTTTCGGGTCTGCCCCGGGATGTCCTTGTCGAAATCGAGGCGGTCGCGTGCCGTTGAGACGCCGTGAATACGAGGTGAAACTCGAGCTTTTCGAAGGCCCGCTGGACCTCCTGCTCTATCTCGTCAGTAAATCCGAAGTCAATATCATCGACATCTCGGTTTCCCGGGTGGTCGCACAATACCTGGAATATCTCGATCTGATGCGGGATCTCAATATCGACATCGCTTCCGAATACCTCCATATGGCCGCGACTCTCATACGACTCAAGGCCAGGGAACTGCTTCCGCCGCAGGAAGGAGAGGTGATCGAGGAGGAAGAAGGCATCTTCAACAGGGATCAGCTGATCGCCCAGCTCCTCGAGTACAAGAAATTCAAGGAAGCGGCAAACACTCTCCGCACATACGAATCGGAACATTACGGCGCATTCCCGCGCGGCAAGGCGGATGTGGTCGAAGTCGAGAGGAAAGACAATGATATCGATCTGGGCAATATAAGCATATTCGATCTTCTGTCCGCGTTCAAACGGATTCTGGACCGTTCCGATTCTCCCGATGAGCGGCAGCATGTCATCGAGGCGGACATGGTCAAAATTGACGAGCGCATAGAGGCGATCCTTTCGATCCTCTGCGACAAGGTGGAGGTCCGGTTCGAGGAGATCTTCAGCGGTGACCACCGGAAGATCGTGATCGTGGTGACGTTCATGGCGATTCTCGAACTGGTCAAAATGCAGGAGATCACTTTCCGGCAGGAAGAGAATTTCGGTCCTATCTACATAGTGCGTCACAAAGAGATTCGGAAGCGGCCAACCGAGGATCCGTCCGGAACCGAAAGCCCGCTTGCAGCGGAAGAGACCTTGAGCGGCGCGCCCGTCGATACACACCGTAACCGGGCGGTAAAGCCGGAATAACTGTTGAAGGAGGAAGCGGTATGAGTACGCAGGAACCCGATGGCATTCTCGAATCGCCGGCCGGAGCGGATGACGGCGGTACGGCGGAACCGAACGCGACCGGAAACGCGGCCGACAACCTCCGCATACTCGAAGCCGTGCTGTTCGCGTCCGATGAGCTGATGACCGCGGCCCAGCTCAAGGCGATCGTACCGGGTCAACCCGATGCGCGCAGAATCAGATCCATGGTCGAAAAACTCAACGCGCAGTTGCAGAACGAACGCCACCCGTTCGAAATAGTCGAGATCGGTGGGGGATACCAGTTTCGCACGATCACCTACTATCACCCCTGGGTGCGGCAGATCTTCAAAGAGAAAGCGGCGAAGAAACTCTCGATCCAGGCTCTCGAGTGTCTGGCAATCATCGCGTACAAACAGCCGATCAGCAAGGCGGATATCGAGGCTATCAGGGGTGTGGTGTCCGACGGCGCCATGAAGACCCTTCTTGAAAAGAGACTCGTCACCATCTCCGGCAGGAGCGAAAAGCCGGGGAGGCCTCTTCTGTACAGCACTACGCAGACTTTTCTGAAATACTTCGGTCTCAACAAGACGGAAGATCTGCCGCGTATCGAGGAGTTCGAGGCCATGGCCCGTGAAAAAATGGAGGACCTTTCCCTTGACGATCTGCGTAAACCCGATTCTTCCCCGGAGGATGATCCGCAGTCCGGGGGCGAGTCGGATGCGGAAGCGCCGGTGCCGCCGCAGGTAGTGACGGACGCAACATCCGTGTTCGAAGTGAAGATGTCTTCCGCGGAAGGAACTGCTGAAGCGTAAACCTCGGAGGAAAAGCACGAAGCAAATGCCGCCATTCAGGAGTCCGGGGTCGGTCCGGCGATGCCGCAGACGGACTCGTGTGAAGAACCGTTGTCTCGAATACAGAATTCAGGCGGTGCGGACGACGGGCCGGCCGTCACACCCAAGGCGGAGACGGCTGAGGAGATAGTCTTCGAAGCTGAAACGGGGCAGACCGAAGAGCGATCCATGAATGGGAAGGCCCCAGTCCGGGAGAGCGAGGGACC
Source organism: uncultured Fibrobacteraceae bacterium (assembly GCA_964529145.1). Taxonomy (GTDB): domain Bacteria; phylum Fibrobacterota; class Chitinivibrionia; order Chitinivibrionales; family Chitinispirillaceae; genus JAFGNB01. The sequence continues at coordinate 2,395 of CAZGVZ010000547.1, forward strand.
GAAAGAGCCGGGCGCCGCCGCCCCTCCCGTGCCTGCGCTCGACAGTGAGGAAGTGAAGGGGGAGACCGCGTTCGATCTCGCGTCGATTCTCGCCAATACCAAAGGGGAATCTCAGGATTCGCACGGCGACGCATGGGAAGAGGTACGCCCGATGGAAGGCGCAGTGCTAAGGGGTGAAACCGTTTTCGATATAGGGTCGATCCGGATAGAGGACCCGTTACTGCCGGAGATTCCCCCGCATTCCCGAAGAGAGGCGGAACCGGAGGAAAAACCGTCATCCGTCGACAAGGTGAGCAGTGCGACGACTCCCGAAGGTGAGGGGCCGGGTACCGTCGATGACCCGGCGGATTTCGAACCGGCGCGAATTGAAAGCTCGGATTCCGGAGGAGAGGAGTTGTTCGAAGTGGACGGAGCGGGTGCCGCGCCCACCGACAATTCAATCGATCTGGAAAAAGCTCTTGTGGACGTAGACATCGGGGAACCCGGGAACAACGGGGATGAAACCTTCACGCACGATGAACCTTTCGACATCGTAGACGAATCGTTTTCCGCCGACGGCTCGGAAGAAATCGAGACGAAATTTGTATCCGCGGCGTCTCTGGCGGCTTTGTCACGAAAACCGGCAACGGAGGTTTCGGATAATTTCGACGGAGCGCCGGAAGAGGAGGCCGAGGATCTTGAAACGCTGCTTGCCGGTTCCGGAACCGGTGTGGCGGAGACGGTTTCGGGTTTTTCCCGGGATGATTATGAACAGCTCGGAGGAGCGCTCGTGGAGACTGTGGGAATCGTTCCAAACGAGGGTGCGGGTAAAGCCACGGGGAAAACCGGTGGTACCGGAAAAAAACCGGCGGGAAAAGCGGGTAAGGTGAAAAAGGAGGGTTCGGCTGGTAAAGCCGGAGCGGGACGTGTCGATGGCACGAGGAAGAAAACGGGTGAAAAACCCGCGGAACCGGAAAACCGGGTTTGACGAAACGGCCATGGATTCCCGTACCGTCGATGAAACAGGTCCGAAGAGGCCGGCTCCGCCACCGGAAGCGACGCCGCT
>CAZGVZ010000548.1:0-887 GCA_964529145.1 uncultured Fibrobacteraceae bacterium
GCAGGAACCCGGCGAGTCCTGTGAGCGCGGAAGTGAATCCCCAAACCACCCGCGGCCTGAACCTGCGAAGGGCCTCGAGATTCGCGGAGTGTTCCCTTTCGGAAAGGCTCACCCCGGGGAGCATGAGCTGGTTCCACAGCGCGGCGCGGAGCCTGACAGGCCGGCTGCCGCGTACATACTCCGCTGAAACCCGCGCGAGACGCGCCTCCCTGGCTCCCGCGGGTATGCCGTACCATGAGCGAAGTCTCAGTTCGTTGGCCCAGCTCACAGCGGTGGTCGATCCGTCCTCGTAAAATACCGTGGGCGCTCCGGTGGATCCGCTCGAACTATTCCTCACGAGACGGCGGCTCCTGAACAGGCGGGCCAAAGGGTGGGGTTCGCCGGAAGCCCGTGTACATTGATCGAGGGCAGGAATCCATTTCCGGAATCTTTCATCGATCAGCTCCTCCCTGTGATCGATGACATCGTCACGGCTCAGGAGGGGAAGGCTTTCGAAATGTTCGGATCGGGTGATATCCGCAGCGATCACTCCCGCCTCCCTGAAACGCCGGCGATAAAAGGGTACCCGTTTCTGGGCGTACCCGACAAGGAGCCGCAGTTTTTCGAGGCGCATCCGTTCCAGCCGCTCCGTCCCCATATACTCGGTCGCGCAAAGCTCCCGGAACGTGCCACTTATATTGCGGCGGTTCATCAGTTCGTTCGCAAGCGGGAAAAGAACGTTTCCCCTGATGAATTCGCTTACCGGCATACCCGCTCTATCCTGTAGCGCTTTCTGTTCAGAACGCAGGTGTAACGGACCCGGGCGAAGACCTCGAGCCCGACTTTTCTGGACAACCGGAGATTGGGCCTATTGGAACTGTCGGTGGTCCCGTAGAGATTCCGCATAC
>CAZGVZ010000548.1:897-3431 GCA_964529145.1 uncultured Fibrobacteraceae bacterium
ACCCATCTCCCGCACGGCTTTGAACACCCGGTGGCGGAGCCCGGTTCCAAGACCCGATTTACGGGCGTCGGGATGAACGGTGATCTGCTCCGAATAGCACGTGCCGCGGCGCAGGGGGCGCTCGTAGCCTATTGCCGGAATGCAAAAGGTGGTGAAGTTGACGATGTTGAAGGCCCTGACCTCGGGGCCGTCGAGCGCGGCCATGCACAAACCTCCCTCGATGAGTTTCCGGCGTACCCTGCCCTCGAGCCACTCCTCCAGGCTCTCGATCTGTCCGATTATATCCGTCTCCTCCTCCCGTACGGGCCGGAAGATCAGGCGGCTTTCACTGGAAGACGGCTCCCCGACCGTGGAGAGGTCGATCCTGTAGATGTCGTAGCTGCGGCTGCAGAAAACGGGCGCGAACACCGTGAGGAACACTTTTTTCACGGTAATCGGAACGCCGAAATCCCTGAGGTTCCGGGTAGCTTTTCTGAAGGGATGTGCAGAGGTCATTCAGGTCGCTCTGGACAGCGTGACGATTCACGGACCCGCTGCGGACGTTCACGAGGGGTGCCGCATTTCAAGGCAGACGCAGGAATCAGCCACTGCATCCTATGGAGGCGTATACCATATAGTTCCCCGGTCCGCGAAAAACGGAAAGAAAGCTATGCATTCCAAGGTGCCGTCCTGGGGCTCACGCAAAAAAACTTGTCATTTTACGCTCGCTCCTGTTTACGGCCATCCTCGTTGCATCGCTTGAAATGTCGTCGTTGCCATGTTCTGAGCGATACGCCTCGAAATCCGCATCCTCCCTTTCGACTGCGCCTTTCCAGGAGGGGTGCGGCGCGAAACGTAGATTGCGGCTTATTCCAAAGCTCTCCAGGTCGGCCGTTTCCCCGTTATCGGTCACCGTAATGTCCGCGACGTTTCCTTTGAAGAGCGTCCAGGATGCCTCGCAGCCGCGGAGCGATTTTTCGATAAGGGGAATCTTCGTGAAATCGAAACCCATGAGTGTCGCGGCCACGACATCTGTGGCGACCGCGTTGAATCCTCCGACGAGCGCATTCCCCCTGACGGGATCGACCGCAAGTGGTCCGTCCCCCTCTCCGCCGATGATGCCATCCACGATGAAGAGCTGGCTGCGCTGGGGCCGCTCGCAGAGGTTGCCCTCCCGGTCGGCATAGGTGACGATCGCGTTGAGGTCCCCTAATGTTCGCCACAGGGTGTCGTTGCCGGGCCACATCGCTTCCGATACGGTGTCCCTGAACCAGGTGCGGCAGCCGACGTCCCAGACGATTTTCTTGACGACCGCACAAATGAATTTGACCGGCAGCGAAGGTGATGTTTGTATGATGTCATGGAGAAGGGTTATGAATCTCTTCGTATGGGAGGAGTGGATGTACTGATCGCCGCCCTCCGAAGGGGATCCCGTGATGAAATGGGGGAGACAACCCTTTTGCGAAGGAATTCCCATATAATTCTTGAGGCAGAGCGTCACCGCGGTCCTCCGGTGGGTCTTGAGCTTGGGCAGACTTATCACCACATCGCTCCGGAGAAGTGAATTGGGGATCAGGTATTCATGCCTGCAGGAGGTATGATGTTCCCGCATCTCCCGGAAAGAGGCGACCGCTGTACGCAGCCGCGAGGGATCGATGCCCGCCAGCCTGCTGCGGCGCCCGAGATCGACGTAAGTGTACCCGCGCGGGTCCTGCATGACGGGGACCCTGTCCCAGCGGCCGTAGAGAATTGTGCGCCGCGCCCTGTTCATGCGCAGATCGAACCACTCGAGTCCGACACCGGTACGCGGCGCATACCACCGCAGCAGGGGAGCGATACCGGACCGTTCGAACGCCTTCCGGAAGTCGCTTGAATACAGGGGGCTGTCGGCGACCACGATGGTGCCCCTGTTTTCGAGCGCCCTGCATGCATAGTCGAGCACCGGCCGCAGCACAGACGCATGGGTGACTACAGAGAAATAGTTCTTTTTCCCCGGATGGAAGTGCGATACGGTGTTCGGCTTGATGAACACGGTCATGCCGGGCCTTATGAATTCCCCGAAGGGATTCCAGCCCGGAGTGTCGAATCTGCCGGCATCCATGCCGAGATCGAAAAGGAGCCGGCGGACTTCCGCATATACCGCGTTCGGAGAACCGGAGATCGCTCCGGAGTATTCGGAAAAAAGTTCCGAAGGATTGTAAGGGCATTGTTCCGGATAGTCGGCCGAAACAGGGATCCGGACCGATACCCTGTAGTTGTCGTTGTCCATTGGGCTGGCACCGGTTCACCGGTACACCGGTCAGAACAGGACGCTTTTTTTCCAGTGAGCGGCGATCTGTGAAGGAACGGCGTTCCAGTACCTGCCGGAGTAGCGGGTCTTGACATACGTAAGGAATTCGCGGTAGAAGGCCGCGGGATATTCGTCGACCGATCTTTTCGAGCCTTCGAAAGACGTATAATCAGGGTGCACTATCAGCAGAGCCATCGCGCCGTTCTGTGCTATCCAGTCCAGTTTTTTTTTCCAGACACCGATGTCGGGCTCCCGCATGATGACA
>CAZGVZ010000549.1:0-3421 GCA_964529145.1 uncultured Fibrobacteraceae bacterium
GGATCACGTTCCCGTAGGCGAGCACTCCGTCGTAACCCGACAAATCGAGCCTGCGGAGGCTCTCGGGATCGGACACCGCGCGGTGATGGGTGTCGTGGAAGAACAAAATGAATCCGCCCCGTTTCTTCCTCGCCTCTCCGATTCTGCCGACGAGAACGGGATCGTTCCATTCGTGCACGATCACGCAGTCTGCTTTATCAAGTTCGCCGCAGGGATCGAAGGTCGAGCTATCGTAGAACACGGATGCGCAGCCCGGATAAAAAGTCATGAACTCCTCGATCGGCGCGCGTCCGTGCTCCTTCACCAGATTCCTCAGGCTCCAGCCGTCCGCGGGTTCGAATACCTTGACCCTATGTCCCCTTCTGGTCAGTTCCGCGACCATCCCCCGAAGAAAATGCGCGTTCCCGTGGTTCCAGTCGGACAGAAGAGAGTGATAGAAAAGAGATATCCTCATACGCCACCGCGCGAATTATTCACATGAAGCTCACTGGCCCTGCCCCAAACCTTTCCCATTCATGGTGGAAGGGAGCCGGACGGGAACGCGGTTTTCCTCCACCGTAAACGGGGAACGGACATGGACCGCGAAAAGTACCGGTTATTTCAGCCGCCCAAAACAAAGATGTTCTGCATGAATTGAATTCGCGGAGACACACCTTGTCTTCAGCGATCAGCAATCTGACATGCCGGAGTGTCAGGCGCCGCAAAGTCTCTCGTAGATACCGTAATAACGGGACCCCATACTTTCCGCGCTGTAGCCCAGGGCGGCCTCAAAGGCCCGCGCCGCAAGGTTTCCACGCGCACGTGGGTCGCGTACCAACCGGTTGATAACCGATACCATTTCACCGGGATCGCGCTGGTCGAAGTAAGCCGCGCAATCGCCCCAGAGTTCCCTGAAAGTGGGGATCCCGCTGAGCGCGAGGGGGCATTTTGCCAGAGCCGCCTCGAGAGCCGAAAGTCCGAAGGGCTCGTAATGACCAGGCTGTACGTAAAGTGACGCCCTTTCCATCCATCCGGCGAGTTCTTCTCCGGAAAGTGCTCCGAGAAACCGTGCCGCTCCGGAGGTCGCGGTTTTACCCGTTACGGGGTGATTGCTCTCTCCGGCGATGTATACAGGCCAGTCGAGTTTCGGCGCGGCTTCGACCAGGGCCCCCATGTTCTTCGCTTCATCCCAGATCCGCCCCACGCTCAGAATAAAGGGTTCCTTCACGGCCCCAGGTCCAGGCGGCCGGCGGCGCCCGTTATGGACCACTTCCCTCCGGCCCCGCTTCCCGTAGACGGCGTCCAGCTCTTCAAGGAAGGAGCGGGTCGGTGCCACGGTCACGCTCGCGATATCGAGGGCCCCGCGTACCCTCTCGCGATACTCCCGCCACATCTCCTGCGGCGCCTCCTCACGGTTGACTGCCCGCCACCAGGAGAGCACGCAGGAGTGAGCGACGACCACCACGGGATAATCCCACCCCTCTTTTACCTGTCCATAATTGTTGAAATGCAGCAGATCGGGCTTTTGCGCACCGGCGATCGACCTTAGCCATACGAGAGCCCTTTCGACCTCCTCCCACGGGGTGTCCATCCATTCGAGCCTGTACCCGCTCGGGTGAAGAACCACGTTTCGCAGTGCACGGATCTGGGCTTCCTGGTACGTGTCGGGAAATCTTCCCATCGTGGCCAGGTGCACGGATACGCCGTACTCATCCAGCACCCTGCAGAGTTCGACGGTATAATTCCACACTCCTCCGAACGTGTCCGCGGTCATCAAGACCTTCAACGCGGCTCTCTCCCGTAAATTCTGTCGATGACCTCGGCGGTCTTCAGGAATTCAAGGGACGTCACCGGGTCGTGCCCGGCGCTTTCCGCAAGCCGCCTCGCCCAGGCAACCCCGGCCCTCCCTCCCCACCGGTCGGGAGGAGCGGCAATGTTCAAGGTGCGGGTTCCCTCGTATTTCTCGGCTACGAAGTCGTAGAAGGAACCATTGATGTTCCTCATCGCCGCACCGCCCCTGGAACCGTGGAATCGGGCCTCGATGACGGCATCGCGTCCGGCGGAGAGATTCCAGGAGCATTGAAGACGAATCGACGCCCCCCCGGCGGTTTCCAGATGCGCGAAGCCGAAATCCTCGACCTGTCCCGCATGGCCGGACAACCTGTTTCCCCTGCCGTACAGCGCGCTTTCTACCTTGATTATTTCCGGAAATCCCATGAACCAGAGCGCGAGATCCACCAGGTGAACCCCAAGGTCCATCACGCATCCGCCTCCCGACAGACGCATATCGTAGAACCAGGGTTTGTCCGGGCCGTACGCGTTGTGGAACACCAGGTCGGCCGAGTATACTTCGCCGATCTCTCCCGAGGTCACCATCGGATAGAGTGACCGTGCGGCCCGCGTATGGCGGTACGAAAAATCGACCCCGAGCAGCCGGCAGGCCGAGCGGGATGCTTCGATGACCGCGGCGACCTCTGCGGCGCTTCTCCCCAGAGGCTTCTGACAGAAGACCGCCTTTTTGTTTTGTAAAGCAGCAATCGCCTGTTCGGCATGCAGGGCGCTCGGCGTGGCGATAACGATTCCATCGAGGCCCGGATCCCGGATCAGCTCATCGAACCTTTGCACCCGGACAGCTCCCGAAGCGCTATCGAGCGCCTTGATCGCATTTTCGCCATGAGGTTCGAGAATGGCGGCTATCACGCTTCCCGGATCATCGCCTCCATACGGTCGCGCCCGATCCAGCCCAGGCCCATGAAACCAAGTACCGGTTTCACGGTCCTGGTTCTCTCCGTTGCCTGCGGGCCGATTCCCATGTCAAGGCCTCACCGTGGCTTTGACGAAGCGATCCGCCCTCCCGGTGACCAGGTCCAGCGCTTTCCCCAGTTCATCGAGCCCGAACACGTGGGTGAGGAGGGGACGGGGATCCATTCTCCCGCCAAGTACCGCCTCGACCGCCCTCCTCATTCCGTTCACATACCTTCCGGGATCCCGTTCATGAGCACTGACCAGATCGATTCCCCGCCAGTTGAGCAGCTGCATATTTACCTGACGTATGCCATCCTGATGAAATCCCGCGACTATCACCTTTCCCCTCACGGCTGTCATCTCTATGGAAAGATTGAGCGGCCACTCCTTTCCGGTGGCCTCGATCACCCTGTCGCAAAAACGTCCGCGGGTGATGCGGGAAACGCGTTCGAGCACCTTGCCCTGCTCGTCCATTGGAACGATTTCGTCCGCTCCGCAACGCTCCGCGGTTTCCAGGGAAAAAGCCCGCCTGGAGACCGCGATCACCCGTGCTCCCTCCGATTTGCAGAGCTGGATGAGCAGCGAACCGAGAAAACCGGCACCCACTACAGCCACGGTGTGCCCGGCCCTGCAGTCACTTCTGTCAAGAATATTCATCGCGCAACCCAGGGGCTCCCCGGGAAAAGAGTATCCATCG
>CAZGVZ010000550.1:0-3420 GCA_964529145.1 uncultured Fibrobacteraceae bacterium
AGTACTGCCGATATATTTCGACTACCTGGATCCCGAGCTGCCGACCGGAGGATCAGGCGATCTCGACATAGCTCTCAAATTCCGGATCCCAGGAAACAGGCGCCGTGTATTCGATGGCGCACTGCTCGCAAATCTTTCCCTTGCGACCGGCGCGAAAGAACGCGGCTATTTCACCCGTCATGGGTACTATTTCCGGAATACGGAAGGGAAAGAGTCATTTCCGGTCGCGTATTATTCAGCCCGGGAGCCGACCTGCTCTTTCAAGGCGCTCGGTACATACGGTAATCGCACGCTCTCTGTTCACGGGAATCTTGGTGTATGTTTGACTTTCGACCGTGAACTTGACAATGCGTTGACAGGCGCCATAGGTGTGGAGTACACCCCCGTGGAGTGGGCCGGTATTCATGCCGATGTGTACGCAGAGCCGCGCTTCGAACATGTCGCCGAAGGATTCAGGATCACCAAAGATCCTTTTCATTTCTCTCCAGGCGTCACTTTTCGAGCGCCGGGAGGGACCAATCTGTCAATCGGAAGCTCATTCAGGCTTTCATCCGTGAGGACCTATACCTACAGGGACCGTACAGGAACCATGACGCTTGCCACCCGTACCGAACCGTTCTGGAAACTGTACTTCCAGTTGTCGTGGAACGGATTTCTCGTCGCTGGAGACAGAGACGGCGATCTGGTGCGGGACCGGGACGATTCATGTCCCGATGTACCGGAGGATCCGGATAATTTCGATGATATCGACGGATGTCCTGATGCCGATAACGACCAGGACAGGATACCGGACGACGTCGATTCGTGCCCGAGACTCGCCGAGGATATGGATGGTTTCGAGGACGAGGATGGATGTCCGGATCCGGACAACGATGTCGACATGGTACCCGATTCCGCAGACCGTTGTCCCAATGAACCCGAGGACCGGGATGGATATTCCGATACCGACGGGTGTCCCGACCTCGACAACGACGAAGACGGCATTCTCGACACAGCCGACCGATGCATGAACTTGAGGGAAGATCTGGATGGTTTCGAAGATGGCGACGGGTGCCCGGATCTCGACAATGATTCCGATGCAATACCCGACAGTGTAGACAAATGTCCGGACAGTGCGGGTGTTCCGGACCTCATGGGATGTCCGCAACCGCGGGAAAAGGCGAAGGAGATACAGTACGGACGCCTGATCCTTTCCAGGGTTCGATTCGAAGCGGGAAGCGCGGAACTGACCCCCGGGTCGTCGGAGGATCTTGACCGCGTCTATCAGTCGCTTCTGGATTGGCCCCAGGCAACCATCGAGATTCAGGCGCATTCCGATAACTCTGCGCCTGCGAAAACGAGCCTGAAGCTGACACAGCAAATGGCTGAAAACGTTCGTGAGTACCTCATTCGAAAGGGCATTGACCCGTCCAGACTCACCGCGGCAGGGAAGGGCGGCTCGACGCCGATCGCCGATAATGCCACGGTCAAGGGAAGACTCATGAATTCACGGGTGGAGATACATCGTACTGATTGATTCATACACCTTTATCGAGCGGGAGAGGATTATGAATATTTGCACCGTCGTTTCTTCGGGTTTGATGGCTGTTCTCCTACTGAGTACGCCGTCATGGTCCACGTTCAACACCTCAGGACATACGGGGACTGTTCGTACCTTAAGCGCAAAAACGCATGGCAGGGCCAAGCTAAATATTGGAGCAGGCCTTCATTTCGGGCAGGCGAGCGCGTATGTGAGTGATCTGAAAAAGAATGGAGAAGCGGTTTGGGAACCGGATCCGGGCCGCCAGCTTTCATCGAATCTGTTTCTCACGGTCAGCCCCATATCTTTCTGGGACATCGGAACGACACTGCCTTTTTATTACGACTGGGGCGGAGACGCGGGCCTGAGCGAGGGAGGACTCGGGGACCTCGAGATTTCCACCAAGCTCGCTCCGCGAATCACGAAGAGGTTCTATTATCAGGGATATTATCTCGGCGTGACGATTCCGGTCGGCATGAAAAAAACCGGTCTTTTTCCCCGCCATCCTTATTTCATGGAAGACAGGGAAACCAATCCGGCACAGGACTGCTACTCTTCGAGCAGAGTCGCACTCAAGGGACTCGCGCTTTTTACGTTCGATATCGGGGACCTGGTGCCCGCCTTCCCGTTCCAGATCCATGTCAACGCGGGTGGCGTCGTTACAGTCGCGAGAACCGATCAGCGCAACACCATAATAGCGAGCATCGGAGCGGAGTATACTCCCGCACACTTCATTTCTCTTTTCGCGGATCTGCACGGTGAGTCGCGCTGGGAGATCTTTACTCAGAACCTCGATCCGCGCAGAGATCCTGTCTACATCTCGCCCGGATTCAGGCTGACAGCCCCGGCCGGACTCTATCTTCAGTTCGCGGGAGATTTTTCGCTCTCATCGAGAGAGAAAGAAGCGAATTGGAGTAAAAACGGCTACACCTACTCCACCGAACCGGTTCCCCGCTTCGGTATGCAGTTCCTTTTCGGGTGGAACGGATTCATTACCGTGCAGGACGATGACCACGATGGTATCAAGAACGACGTCGACCGATGTCCGAAGGACGCGGAGGATGTCGACGGCTTCGAGGACGCCGACGGGTGTCCCGACGACGATAACGACAAGGACGGCATACCCGATGCGAAGGACAAATGTCCGAATGAACCCGAGGACAAGGATGGGTTCGAAGACGACGACGGCTGCCCCGACCCGGATAACGACGGCGACGGCGTACCGGATCTCAAGGACCAGTGTCCTAACCTCGCCGAAGATTCCGACGGGGTGGATGATCACGATGGATGTCCTGACGGAGACAACGACAAGGACGGTGTTCCAGATTCTTCGGACAAGTGTCCGAACGACGTAGAGGATTTCGATTCTTTCGAGGACAACGACGGCTGTCCTGATCTGGATAACGATCAGGACGGAATACCCGACCTCAAGGATAAATGTCCCGACCAGCCTGAAACGTTCAATAATGTGGACGATAAGGACGGGTGTCCTGATTCGGTGAAAAAGGAACCAGATATACCGAAGCAGCAGCTTCTGAGGGGTATCAATTTCAGAAGCGGAAGCCCTGAAATGACCTTCGAATCGCACCAGTTCCTTGAGCCGGTCATTAAACAGCTCAAGCAGTACCCAGAGGTGACGATCGAGGTAAGGGGTCACTCGGACAGTGTCGGTAGTTATACAAAAAATATGCAGCTCTCCCAACAGCGTGCCGAAAGCGTCCGGCAGTACCTGATCTCACAGGGGATCGAAGCCGACAGAATACGATCGGCGGGTTTCGGATCCTCCAGCCCGATCGCCGATAACCGGACCGCTACCGGCAGGGCCATGAACCGACGTATCGAAGTGATTCGCCTGAAGTAGTGTTCCAGTACCGCGCACCGGATAACGGTGTGCGGTACTT
>CAZGVZ010000551.1:0-3417 GCA_964529145.1 uncultured Fibrobacteraceae bacterium
TTTCTGGGAAGAGATGTCCTCACGTACCGATTTCCAGATCATCCTTTCCCACCTGGGGCAGGAAGAGGCGGCATCGATAATCGCGGCTTTTCCCGGTTGCGACCTCATGGTGAACGGTCACCGTAAAGGTGACAGGAACCCGGTGACTATGATCGGTTCCGTTCCCCTGATGCAGTTCGGTTTTCAGGGCAAGAGCCTGTCGGGCATCGGAGTCTCATGGGAGGGGGAGAAGATACGGTTCGAAAAGGGGCGCTGGTACGACGTGGTTCCGGAACTTTCCGATGATCCCGGGATCTCAGGGTTCCTCGCGAAGAGTGGAGAGCGCACTTATGTCAATACCTACGATCTTTATATAATGAGTGAATGCGTTTACGGGATCGAAGCTCTCCGGCAGTTCCTCACCCTTGTGGAAAGCGACACTTCGCTTCAGTGGAACCTCTGGTTCATCGGAAATGCGGAGAGCGACTCGACCTTGTCGTCGCTTCACGGCGACGGGGAGATAGAGGAAGAGAAATGGTGGATCGCGGTCAAGGAACTGTACCCGGAAAGCTGGATCCGCTTTTTACGGGAAAGAACGGCCTCAGGCGCTCCCGCGAAAGAGGTCGCGGAGCGCCTGAGATTCGATCTGACGAAACTGGGTCAATGGGTCGATAGCGGGGGGGCGTCCGCACTGCGGAGGCAGTACTTCCGTTCCATGCGACTTTCGATCGATGCCTCCCCGACGCTTCTGGTGAACAATCGTCCCTTCGGGAGGAACATCACCCGGCTGAACCTCGCCAGGTTTCATTGCGCGACGCGGAAGACGGGGGTACCCGGATGCGATTCACTTCCGGAGTGCAGCGAGGACGTGGACTGCAGGTCTGCGGGGAAGCTTGGGAAGTGCATGGAGTCCCGGTGCGAGTTTCGAGACGCGGTTCCGTTTCAATTCACCGTGGTCGTCGCGGATTCCACGATCGAAAATCCCGAGAGAAAGGTCATCAGCACGACAATGGAGCTTTTTCCCGGGGCCAGTCCGCAGATCGTGGGCATGAAAACCGGGCGAGGAAGAAAACTCATCGAACGGTACAGGTCGGAGGCGCTCCCGTTCTATCTTTTCGGCCGGGAAGTCGCGCTTACCCACAATTTTTCGGCAATCCGGAGTGGGATCGTCGAGGTGGAGGGAGGCTATACTTTCCGCAAGGGAATCGTTCCAGCCAACTGTGTCCTTGTACGTAAAAAAGTTCCCGGAAGCTTAGCGTTGTATATCGATCCCTTTTTCGATCAATTGCCCGATATTTTAAGCGTTATTCAAGCAGATTCATCATTCAGGGAGCGGATCGCCATTGAACCCGTCATACTGGCCGACCCAGCCTCGACGCGGCCCGGAACCGAGGAACGGTTCAGGCAGGAGGAAGCGTTCCGGTGGATAGCGCTCGGCGAAATCTCCGCGGATAAAAAGAGACGATACCTTGAATCTTATATGCTGCGACCCGGGAGTTCCTATTGGCAGGCCCTTCTTCCCGAAGGATTCTCACACGAAGAGTTAACGAAAAGAGGCGCAGGGTCCGGGGAGCGTCTCGTAAAACTGTGGGAAACCATGCGGGAACTTGACATCAAGGATCCCGTGGTGTTTCTCATAGACAATACCGAAACCGTGGTGCTCAACGGCGAACGGGAGCTTCGCCGGGTACTTTCGCGGCTCCGTTCCCGTTCCGCTCATCGCTGAGCGGAACGCCGTGCCGGCGGCATTTCTCATCGGTATATGCGTTAGGCGAATGGCGGCCAATAGGCCGTCTTCAGAAAAAAATGGAAAAACCGTTCCCTCCTTGTCTGGAAATCGATTTTCACGTATATTCCTTAAAGGCACTTCAAGATATTCAGTCTTGTATTGAGCCGGAGCGAAAAGGATGCTGACCAGGCGCATGAGAAGTTAATAGTATTTACCTCAATCGGACGATCAATATACGATAAAATGCCAAGCGGTACGGCAAAAACAGCGTAATACACTGGATACCTTACGCTTAAAGAAAGAAGTGACAATCGTAAGATTCAGGTTAAAGTGACATGCTGAATTCGGTTCTTCAGCTTGGAGGTCTGAAAGGGCCATCCGCTGTGCATCACTTCCCGGCCGCAACAGCAGGGCCGCTCGTGTACAGGACGGCCCCACATTGCATCTGGTTTCACACGGAAATAGTCAACTGTCGTTCGATTCACGTCTGTTGATCACAGGTTTATCGGTCCGCCACAGGGGAGGTGTCATGAAAAAATTCGCTGCATCGGTCATACTCTGGTGCATGGGGGCGGCAATCGCCCAGGATTCGGGGAACAATGATGTCATGGATGTCCAGACTATTCTTGATAAATGCGGCATCCGGGAATTGTCGGTGCAACAGGTGGCTGCCGTAGAAGACGGTCGTGTCGTTTCTCTCGATCTCAACAACAGAGACATAAGCAAAGACGGAATAGCGTTCATTCCACCCGAGATCGGAAAACTCACCGCGCTTCGCGTTTTCACCTGCAGCGGCAACATTATCGACAGCATTCCTTCAGAGATCGGCTTGTGCACAAACCTGCAGAAACTGGATTTGAGCAGCAACAGGATCGCTTATATCAATCCGGCGATCGGACAGCTGTCGAACCTTACACATCTGGATCTGCGCCACAACGGAATTTCATCCGTCCCTCCGGAATTGGGGCAGTGCGACAGACTCATGCTGCTGCAGCTCTGGGGAAACAAGATCACGGTTCTTGACGAAGCGATCACCCGGCTTCCGGCTCTGGAGGAGCTCTACCTGAAAGACAATCGCCTCACGACTCTTCCGGCGGGAATAGTGAAACTGCCACTGCGCTATATCGACGTAATCGGGAACAAGATCTGCGATCCCGGAAAGGCGATCGACGCATGGCTGAAAAAGAAGGATAACCGGTATCGTGAAACCCAGAAATGCTGGTAGCATATGAAAAAGATTTCCGGTGCGGAGAAAATCCGCAGGGAGATACCCGATATCCTGCATGATGAATCCCGCTTCGAGAGCGGCACCCCGTCGGTCGTCTGTTTTCCCGAGAATGCGGACGACCTTACACTGGCGATCGAACAAGCGCGGACTGATAACGCCAAGGTCACTTTCGTCGGCGGTCAGACCGGTACGACCGGCGGCGCGGTTCCGGAAGACAATGTACACGTCATCGCTTTCTCCGCAATGAAGCGCATCCACGCGCTCCTATGGGAAAACGATCGAGAACCGGTATTGATCGCAGATCCGGGGATCAGTCTCGATTCGATCGATCGATTTCTCATGTCGCCCGCCGCATGGCCCTATAAGGTTCCCGGCAGTGAGGAACTCGTTCCCGGCGCCTATTTTTATCCGCCTGACCCCACCGAAATGACCGCTCATCTCGGTGGAACAGTGGCAACCAACGCTTCGGGAGCCCGTTCGT
>CAZGVZ010000552.1:0-3416 GCA_964529145.1 uncultured Fibrobacteraceae bacterium
CCGATCGATACGGTTGCCGCCGATCCATCTGTATCTGATTATTATTTTGTATATGGACATTTCGATAATTGCCACATAAAACTTTCTTTTCGAAGGGTATGGATCGAACCGGGGTGAGCCGTAATACAAAAATTCCGAACACCGTTGAGACGAATCCGCGACGTTCCGGTTCGTGGTGAAGAAACAGGAACCGGAATCCTGGTTTCCGGACAATCCGACATAGTATAATTGCTACAGGTAAGGGTCTGGAACAGATGATGATCGATTCGGGGGCAAGCGCTCCGTCCGTTCATCGGCAGGTTGAAAATCGACCGCTTCACCGGATTTTCACACAACAAAAACCATGGATTTTTTAAAGTTCTCTCCATGAAACATTCCTCGTCGGGCATTGCGGGCGTGTCATTTCGTGTATACCTTCGGATCGCGGTAACCGTGATCCTTCTTCTTTCGACCACCTCCGTGTTCGGTCTCCGCCATGTCGTGACCACCGGAATCGACAGTGTGCCTCAATCGCTGCGGTCGGCCGTCGCGGCAGCCACGGTTCCCGACACGATTCGCGATACCATCGTATTCGAGGTAAAGGAGACCGATACCGTCGTCCTGAAGGACCAGATCTTAATCGACTACCCCTTTGTTAGAATCGAGGGGCGAAATCTCCACTCGGGAAACCGGATGGTCATACAGGTCGAAAACCCGGGAAAAAGCCCCTACAGGGTTTTCGACATCATGCAGGGAGGTATTCCTCCGATGCTCGAAAACCTGAAACTCAGGGGAGGTGATCTTACCCACAATCAGTATGACCTCGTTGGCGGTGTCCTGAGATGCTTCGGTGGTGTCATCATGGACAGCATCGAGGTCAGCGACGGTGTCGCGCTCCACGGCGGAGGCATCGCTTTCGAGGGCCGGCTCACGATGAAAAACAGTTCAATTGTAAATAATACCGCGTTCTGTTCGAGACCCACCGAGAGTGCCTATGGCGGCGGTTTGTTCAGCTACGACGGCAGCCTAGTTCTCATGAATTGCACGGTCGCGGGGAACAGGTGCAGCACCTTCGTGCAGAGAGACGGATCTCATTCCGCCCAGGGCGGGGGCGTTTATACCTATGAGGGACACCTGTGGATTTTCAACTGCACGATCGCTGAAAACCGCGCCGTTTCAGCAGGATATTTCCAAACGCACGGCGGTGGAATATACTCGTATGAGGGAATCGTCGAAATCGTGAGCAGTACCGTGGTCAAAAATGCCTGCACATGTGAATACGACAGCCCCGATTCCCCGACTGTCCATAACCATGCCAAAGGCGGAGGAGTATGGTCATACGAAAACAGCTGTTTTATTCTCAACAGCATCGTTCTCGGCAATACCGCTGGGAACAACTCGTGGGAAATACCTTCCGACCACTGGTGTCAGAAAGCCGAAATCCCCATATCCCGTCACTCGCTCATCGGCGCCTCCAACCTGCCGCTCTACTCCCTGTGTCCCGACTGTCCTTCCGAACCGACCCTGCCCGGGGTTTTCGGCACAGGGTCGCCCGTACTGACCTTAAAGGCCCCCCTTCAAAAGAGTTATTGCCTGGGCCCGTCATCGGTCGCGAAAGGCGAGGGTGTACGGGTCGCGATACACTTGCGGCATCACGATGAGAATTCCAGACCTGCAACACTTCCCGATGCCGCGTACCTTGTCGACGGGCGCTGGATTTCGCTTGAAACGGGAGCGGAGGTCCCTGCGGACTCCGTAACCACTCTCCTGCAGGATCAATCCGGCGCCGACCGGCCAGAACCGCCGGCGATCGGCGCGACCGAGTGCATCGTGCAGAACGGGCCTGTGATCAAAAAGCCAGGGGCGTTCATGCCGGAAGTTACGATTGCCGTGACAGGATCGGCGGTATACCTCGATTGCGGGTCAACGGTAAAGGGTACCATCCGTCTTCTGGATCTCTGCGGAAGGACCGTCTATCATTACAGGGGAGAGCTGGTCGCAGGAAGGAACATCGTTCGGCTTCCGAGGATGCCCAATGGATGTCATTTCCTCTATGCTTCACTTGATGAAAATCATTTCATCCGGAAAAAGCTCTTTTCCTGGGGCTCCTCCGCTACGGCTCCGAACACCATTTCGATAGGGAGACCCGGAAAATGAAACTGCTCCTCAGACAAAAGCTGCTCCTGAGATTGAAGATGGCGCGGGAGCAATTTTGGCTCTGGCAGGATGGTTGTTACTCATTGTCGTTCCTTTGGAAATGGCGGGTTTCAAATTTTCCAGAGTTCCGCATTTAAATGGAGTCTTACAATATTCGTGATCGCATCGTTTTCCGTTTTGATCGGGTTTCGGAGAAACCTTTGGGATCATCGACCAAGTGATCATCTATACACTGACCATGACATCGATACGGCAACAGAGAACATGAACACTGTTTTTTAAATGAGGACCGGCTCCGGCCGCTTCATTTCCTGAAGGATGCGATATTCGACCTGTTTTCATGAGATGGGAGAAAATGATTTCTAAAAGCCTGTTCGAAGAACTTGAAGGAATTGTCGAACGGCCTGCCCCGTTCGAAGGTTATACGGCCGAGTATCTATGGACAAACGAGCACACGTCGAAACAGATGCTGAAGCATCACCTGGACGATTCGGTCGATATTTCCTCACGACGGAGTGCGTTCATCGACGAATCGGTGGAGTGGATCGCTTCGAGATTCAGCATCGACAATGGAACGCGGATCGCCGACATGGGTTGCGGTCCGGGTCTGTATGCGATCAGACTCGCAAGGAAACAAGCCGATGTCACCGGGATCGATTTCTCGAAGAATTCGATCGAATACGCCCGCCATGCCGCAAAGGCCGAAGCGCTTTCCATAGATTACGTCTGTGAAAATTACCTGGAATACGTCACGGACAGGCGGTTCGACCTCATCATGATGATAATGTGCGATTTTTGCGCGTTAAGCCCTGGTCAGAGGCGGCGCATGCTGGAAAAATTCCGTACGCTTCTGCGGCCCGGGGGATCGATTCTGTTCGACGTCTATACGATGAACGCTTTCCATTCCCGTGAAGAAACGTCGAGGTTCGAAGTCAACCTGTTGAACGGTTTCTGGTCGCCTGAAAGATATGTGGGATTCCTGAATACCTTCAAGTACGAGAGTGAAAAGGTCATTCTCGACAAATATTCGATTTACGAGGCGGATCGGAGCTTAAAAATCCATAACTGGCTCCAATACTTCGAAATAGACGACCTGGAACGGGAACTGGCGGATTGCGGCCTGAAGACCGGCGAGATCTACTCGGATGTGGCGGGACATCCCTATGACCCTCAGGCAAAGGAAATGGCAATCGTTGCAAAGGCACCGGATTAAAACACCGTAACATAAAATGGACAAGTATATGGCGGGAAACCGGAACTCACGGTACAAGGCGTCCATC
>CAZGVZ010000553.1:0-227 GCA_964529145.1 uncultured Fibrobacteraceae bacterium
CCACCGGTGATCCACCGGAAACCGATCGGGCGGGAATCACTCCCTGTGACGAACCGTTTTTTTTACCGTTTCGTATCAGGATACACCCGACGTATGCTTTCTTCGTTGGATTCACCCCTGTCCAGATGCCTCCCCGGTTAACGGGGGAAGGTGCCGAAGGCGGATGAGGGCGTGAAAATGTTGTCTCCATCGATAATAAATTCTTCAATATTATGTGCGGACAATCA
>CAZGVZ010000553.1:237-3412 GCA_964529145.1 uncultured Fibrobacteraceae bacterium
CAGGACATGGCAGAGGGCGGACGGAGCGGATCGAACGTGCCGCAAACCGGGCGGACCAGGCACCTCATTTGTAAGGAAATTTTTCCCATGCCTCGTCCACGAACGCCTTGAACTCCCGTTCGAATCTGGACCTGGGAAAGCGTTCGGCGTTCCTGCGGATCTCACGCGGGTCGAAGAGTTCTTCCTTTTCGAGAAACGTCCGGACCGCCTCGATGAGACACGGCGTCGTCTGCTTCCTGAAGAAAATCCCGGTCTTTCCCTCGATCACAGTTTCGAGCGCGCCTCCGCGACCGAACGCGATGACCGGAAGCCCCGCAGCCTGCGCCTCCACATTGACGATACCGAAATCTTCCTCGGCCGAGAAGATGAAAGCGCGGGCATCCGCGAGCAGCCTCTCGACCTCCTCCGCGCTCCTGTGCCCGACAAGGTCGATCGTGGGGCCCGCGATCCGCTTGAGCCTTTTCATCCCGGGGCCGTCGCCGACCACTACCAGGGGGAGCTTGAGATTATTGAACGCCTCGATGATGATGTCTATGCGTTTGTACGGCACGAGGCGCGAGACTGTAATGAAGTAGTTCTCCTTTTTCTTTCCGATATGGAACCGGTCGACGTCTACAGGCGGATAGATGACCCTGGCGGTCCGGTTATAGCACTTCCATACGCGGTGCGCGATATAGTGGGAATTCGCGACGTATTCGTTGACCCTGTTCGCGGAAACGATGTCCCAGAGCCGAATGTAATGGAGCATCATACGTACGATGAAACTCTTCGCCCCGTGCGTGAGGTCCGCTGCCTCGAGATATTCGAAAGTCAGGTCCCAGACGTACCGCATCGGCGAATGACAGTAGCAGATATGCAGCTGATCGGAGGAGTTGAGAACCCCTTTGGCTACCGCGTACGAGGAGGAGATGATCAGTTTGTGGTCGCGAAGATCGAACTGTTCGATCGCCATGGGGAAGAGCGGCAGGAAGAGGCGGTGGTGATTCTTTCCAAACGGAAGGCGCTGCAGGACCGAGGTCCTGATCCGCTCATTCTCCCACGGCGTTCCGCCCATCTCGACGGGATCATGGAAGAGGGTGTAGATCGATCCGGGATATAACCGGTAGATCGACTGCAGGACGCTTTCGGCTCCGGCAAGCGTGACTAACCACTCGTGGACGATCGCGGTGCTCACCATAGGGGTAAGTATAGCATGGAGTCGCCGGCGTGGGAAGGGGCGAATCGCGGGAAGGTTTACGTACAATTTACGGTGATCCGCCCGGAGAGCGGCGGCGAGCCGCTTTGCGTATAATCGGAGCCGAATGGACGATCCGGGGCGCCGGATTACGTATGCGTTCCGGGTTCAATCCAGTGCGAAGCTACATCAGATGGCGCATCGCCCATACGAGCCGCGGAAAACGGCTCAGGCTCGCGCGGAAGATCCGCGACATCGTCATCTCGGATTTGGAGATCGAGGAGAGCGCCTCCGCCCCGCGGTTGTAATCCTCGTCTGGAATCGACCGGAGCGAATTCTTTACCTTGGCGAGTTTCTGGTGCCGTCCTCCGCGCCGGTCGTTCCAGTTCCGCTCGTACGATCTGGCCAAAGCCGACAGGGATGCTTTCGAAGCCGGCAGTGCAAGCATAGATATCGCGGCTGAACCCGCGAGAGATCCGGACAGCATCGCTTCCGTTATTCCGGCGCGGGAGATGGGGTTCACCGTGCACGCCGCATCCCCCGCTTTGATGAAGCCGGGAAGCGCGAGGGGAAGCTGCCGCTTTCCGCCGCACGGTATCGAACCGGCGAAACGGCGCAGTATTCGGACCGAGGGGCAGTTGCGCCTGATGAAATCATCGAGCAGTCTCCGGATATTGATCGATCCTTCATACTGGCGGCCGATCACGATCCCGATATTGACTCCCTGTGTTCCACGCGGAAAGACCCATACGTAACCGCCGGGTGCGGTGCTCTGGCCCGCATAGATATGGATCTGGTCCGGAGCGATATCGAACCCTTCGGCCCAGACGAAAAAGGCGGGTTCGAGGTCCACGGGTCTGGCCGATATCTTCTCGTCCTTTCCGAAACAGCTGATCGGTCCGGAAGCGTCGATGATCACTTTTCCCCTGAAGGTGAACTGGTCGGTTACAACCGACCGGAAGCCATCGGAAGGCGGAGTGATCGTCCGGACTCGCGAGCAGAAGTTCGTCGTTATTCCCGCACCCGTGATCTCCTGCGCGATATCACGCTGCATGCGGGAGCGGTCGATGATGTAGCCGCCGTTTTTATCCGTATAGCTAATGGTCTTGCCGGCGGGGGAGTGGAAAACCGCGGTGGTGATCGTCTGCCGGATCCACGAGGAATCGACGGGCCCGGCTTCGTGGAATCCCAGTTTCCCCACCCCTTCCGCGCAGGAAACCGGGTGCTCCCATGGCGCGACCTTGTCGAGCAACAGGGCATTGAGGCACTTTCCCTTCACCAGTTCGCGCGCCGCCGAAAGCCCCGCAGGACCCCCGCCGACGACAATGACGTCAAAAGTGGTTTGAAGACCCATAAAGGGCGGTTTCTCTCATGAGAATAGCTGGAACATTTCGACTCGGATGAGAGTAACATACTACAAAATCCCCCGTAATGCCACGAATTCAGCACCACCCCCTCCGCCGGAGCCCGCTCTGGGAGGAGGGCCGACTCTGGCCAATGCTCCGTAAAAGAAGTATATTGATCTCTTCTCCAGCGCCCTTAGCTCAATGGATAGAGCATCTGGCTTCGGACCAGAGGGTTGGGGGTTCGACTCCCTCAGGGCGTAGTTACTCTACCCCCCTGTGGTATAACCAGTTATAGCACTTCAATATTTACTGTAAGCTTTCCCGACATCTCCCCCCACCCCTCGTCATATCCAGATTTTCACAGGTTATTCGGGGAATAATGTAGTAGTACCTGGACAATCATATCAACAATTTTGCTCTAATAAGTAGAAAAATCACCTGATCTCTAAGCGAAATAGCACTGAAGAGGTGTTCCATAATTTAGAACACTTTATTCACACTCTCCCCTGAATCGGCGGTCACTTAATTAAAGACACCGTTATATTATATATTAGCATCGTAATACGCATATTTTTCAGCATAACAGGTTATCGGGCTGCCGCCTGTTGAAACATCCCGGGGCCATACGCCCGGGAAACGGTTTAAGCGATTTACT
>CAZGVZ010000554.1:0-3408 GCA_964529145.1 uncultured Fibrobacteraceae bacterium
ATTTCACACGGGTAGCGTTCGACCAGGCGGTTTTCGACGGACTGCACTTCGCCGATCTTGACATTTGCATGCAACTCCGGCAATGCGGCAAACTTCTGGTCACCACCGATATCGTAGTCAAAAAACGGACTCAGATCCATTTCGACGGCGTCTGGCGGGAATATAACCGCCGGTTCCTCGAAAAGTGGTCCGCCGAATTGCCTGCGAGTTGCGTGGACACCGTTCCGGATCCTGCAAGATTCGTCTCCAGTCAATGTGTAAATCTCCAGGGAAAAGCGCCGGTCGAAACCATTTGCTGACGATCCTTTAAACCCTGGTCAGGAGTTGGGACATGAGCATGAATTCCGACAACACAGGAAACGGACAGGCGTCCTCGGCTTCGGACGGTTTCAATATTCTCGGTCCTCTCCGGGCGGGCACTCTCTGGGCCGCGGCGGTCCGCGGGCTCGCGGATCTGATCTCCAGGGTAGGCTATCCGGTTTCATTGCGCGATATTCCGCTCGAAGGACAGCAGGGCAGCCTCGACCTCCACATCGACATGCATGGTGAAATGCCCTATGCCTGTTCTCTTTTCTGCCTCGATCCGCAACAGCTCGACCGGCTTTTCTCCGCCGCTCCTCCCTGGCTAAAACTCAAGGACCGGCTCAATATAGGTCTTGTTCCGTACACCGGCCGGCAGCCGTCTGATGCCGTCCCTTTCCTGCTTGGAAAGATGGACGCGGTGGGATACCTTTCCCCGGCTGCCGGTGAAAGGTTCGAAAAACTGCTGCCGGGGATGAAGCATTTCCTCTTTCCCCAGGCCTGCCGCACACGGACGAGTGAACAGGGAAGCCGTGCCGGTTTCCACCTGCCGGGCGAATCTACGCTCATCGCCGTCTATTTCGAATCCGGTATCCCTCTCGAGTCTCAATGCGCTCTCGAGATATTCGATGCGTTCCGGAAGATACCCGGAGAATCACAATGTGGAATGGTCGTGGTTCTCGACCGGACACATGGCTCCCGGGAGGAAGATGCGCGGAAAATCCGCGCCCTATGGGCCAATGACTCCCGCGTCATGCTCTTTGAGGGAATGATCGACGACGACGCGACAGGGGCCCTTTTTTCCTGTTGCGACATTGTATGCGGATTCCCCCGACCGCACGGAGCTGCGCCGTTACTAATGGAAACTATGCTCGAGGGGAGACCCGTGGTCACCTGTATGCCGGAAGGGCTTCCTTTCGTGAACGACTCTACGGCTGCAATCGTGACCTGCGACCACGGGAACGGCCGGTGCAGCCCGGAGACTGACTCGCTCGCGGAACTTTTCCGGAAACTCATCGATGATGGAAGCGAGCGGATCCGTCTGGGGCAGACAGGCCGTGCCGCGGCCGAAGAGTACGTCCGGCTCCGGGACGACACCGTGGTGAACCTGGTCTACCGGCTGAACGAGGCTCGATCCGGAAAGCGCTTCCTGCTTCACCGCCGTCCCTCCCGTATCGCCAGCCTCTCCTCTCAACCAAGAGTTTTGTTCCAGAACCGCCCCGACATGTTCGAGCGGCCGGGCGGCGACACCGCGGTGCTCCATGCGCTCAGGACGGAATTCGCCGAAATGGGAATCCGGTCCGACATCTCCAACGACCCATTCCACTCTCTTGACGAATACGACATAGTCCACACGTTCAACACCACGCTCTCCATATATACCGAGGCGTTCGCCCGCAACGCGATTGCCCGGGGAAAGCCGCTTGCGGTCACGCCGCTGCAGGAGGATTTTCCCAGGTATCTCACGCGTGCGCGCCTGTGGTTCGAAATATTGTCGCGATACGTGGCTTCAGGACAGTCGGAAACCCTTTTCGACCGCATGACGAAAGGCATATCACTCGACCGTGACGGACCTTTCCTCTCCGCACCTCTCACTCTCGGCTGTGCGGGAACCGTACTCACCTCAGGTAAAGCCGAGGAAAAGTGCATTCTGGAACGATTCCCTGCCGCCCGGACCGTGATCGCCCGGTTCGGACTCGATACGAAGGAGGAGGCAGTGTCCGGGGATCTGTTCAGATCCGCCTTCAATCTCGACAGGTTCATTCTCTGCGTGGGCAGGCTCGAAACGCGGAAAAATCAGCTCATGCTTCTCAAGGCGCTTGAGCACGAAAACCTGCCTTTGGTTTTCGTCACCGGCGGCGTGACCTATCAGCCCGCTTACCGGGAGTGCTGTAAAAGATTCAGGCGGTCGGCCCCCACGCTCTTTATCGAAAGGCTCGAACGAAAAATGCTCGTGAGCGCTTACAAGGCGTGCGCGGCTCATGTTTTACCGAGCTGGTACGAGCTTCCGGGACTCGTCACCCTCGAAGCCGCGGCGCTCGGCTGCAGGGTGGTCGCTTCGTCATGGGGAACCGCAGGTGACTATATCGACGAAGAAGTGACATGGTGCGAGCCCGACAGTGTGGAAAGCGTCCGGCACGCGGTGCTTCACGCTCTTGAACTACCGGCTCCGAAGGCGCTTGCCGGAAAAATGAAGGACTTTACCTGGAGACGCACGGCGGAAGCCGTACTCGAGTCATATCATCGACTGCTCGAAACCGGAAACAATACCGATCCTCTTGAAAGAGCGATAGCGGCACCTCCCCAGTTTGACTCCCGTTCCCCGGAGGAGGTGCTCGAAAAAATCACGCGACTGGTGGAGGAAAAGCGTTTTGAAGAGGCACTGCACCTTTACGAAACTGTTGGGCCGGAGCTCACCAAAATTCCCGGGATGCGGGGATTCGACGGGATGATGCAGCGGGTCCGCGGGCGGATTTCGCCCTCTCACCCCGCTCCATCGCCGGAAACCTCTCGTAGCGAGCCGGGAGAGCTACCCTGAATCAGGGAGCTATTTCAGTCCGATATCGAACATCGTCTCGAGATCATGCTGCGAAAAGCATTTGAAGGCGAGCATCGTTTCGCTTTTGACGATACCCTCGACCTGAAGCAGCTGATTGGTAACGATGTCAGACATATCCTCGTTTCGTGCGGTTCGTACCATGCAGACCAGATCGTACCTTCCGCTCACCGAATAGACTTCTGAGACACCCTTGATACCGGAGATCCTGTCGGCGATCCGGTTCACCTGTTTTCTTTCGACTTCGAGCAGCACTATCGCGGTAACCATGTCAAATCCTCCCCGGTGGAACGTTCGATGATCTTGGCCCGTCTCGTGAACTCCGTGGCTGAGCGGGCGGGCGCAGACCGCGGGAAAAATAAAACAATGCATCGACCGGTTCAAAAACGTCCCGTCTTTCGCAATAGCCAGAGGAGATTTCAGGAACGGCACAGGCAAGGATCTTGATTTGCCGCCGTGCCGCGGATCCCCGCCGGAACCGCTCGCTCGCGAGCTGCGGGAAAGCGATACGGGAATGTCGACCGGACACATTTCGGGTCAAAGGATCTTCC
>CAZGVZ010000555.1:0-3403 GCA_964529145.1 uncultured Fibrobacteraceae bacterium
TCCGTTTTTCCTCAGGGGATCTCGTATCGGCGGCACGGCTCGATCCTAAGCCGAAAATTTCGGCCGGGTGACCGGGCACGCCCTCCTGCGCGACGGGGGTCTGCGCCGGGATCAGAAATTCCACAAATTTCTCAGGCGGGTAATCGGCAGGCGCAATTGCATCATGAGCAAGGGGCTGTGCTCGATTGACGTTTCTGTTCTGTGAAATCCGTAATTGATATCCATTGTAAGAAAACGACTCGCCTGGAATTCGAAACCTATGCTGTATTCGGGTGTCAGTGCCATATCGATCGGTATCAATTCTCCCCGGGCTTTTAAAAAAAGAAAGTCGCGGAAAAAGTAGCGGCCAACAGTGACACCCACATTGGCAAGGGCAAGATAGTCATCCTCGTCCAACAGGCCTTCGAATTGCCTGCCATAAAGCTTATTAAAATAATTTGAGACAATCGATGATTCAATGTTAATCACATCCAGTCCCAGTTTCCTGGCGATTCTTCGTTCCCAGCGCTGCAGCAGATAACGATGAAAAAGCTGTTCGCCGAAATTGGAGACCATGCTTCCGGCACCGCCGAGGGAAGTGAAATTAATACCCGCCTGCCGGTAGTACTCCCGTTCACCCTCTCCCGGTTGTTCCTCGAAATCGGATGAGAGATGGAATACGATGTTGGGGGTCGGAGTATTGGCGAGGCGCCCCTTTTCGCTGATCGCTCCTGTTGTGGGATCGGTTACCATACAGGTAAGCTTGATGCGTTCGAGGCGGTTGGTGTCTGCGAAAGCCTCGGCGCTGCCCCACAGAAGGGGCATGTTGTCGAAACCACGGTTCTTGTCGGGCTTCTGCGGGTTGAATTCGACACCCACGTCGAAATTCCGGTCGAACACACGGCCGTAATAGACCGCTCCCTTGTAGGAGCGAATCACTCCGTTGATCCGGAAGTTCCTGTCGAGGTCGCGGCCGCGAATTCTTATACGGGAGCTTGGGTCGAGATACCCTTCCACAAAGCGCATGATGCGGTTGCGTTTCCCCGCCAAATCCCAGAAATACAGTGCGTTGCGATTTCCGGGGTAGACATCCATTTCCCAGGTTACATAAGGGAACGGATTCAATTTCCATTTGAGCCGGCTCGAACGCAGAAAAGGAAAGGTGAATTCGAGGTCGCGAAGTACCCAGGTTCCGGTGAGCCTGAGCCTGTCGATCGGACCTGAAATGGTAAAGTGGGGAAAAGGTTGACGTCCCTTGAATTCTATTCCGCCCCTGTCCCTGAGCGCCATGAATCCGGGAAGGTGGAGGTCGACTCCTTTTTTGGGAGTGACGGTCTGGAACATGCCGAAATTGAGAGGTCCCATAATCAGGGGTTCGTATCCTTCGGGAATCCGGTGCTCCGAAAAAATGCGAATCGGTTTCCGTTTTATGGTTCCGCTCATATCGGTATGGACAACGGCGTTGCTGTCGATGGTGGCGAGGAGAGTGTAGTTTTTCACCTTGTCTGGAACGAACGGATGCACACGAAGGGTTCCCGCGGGAATCGATACAGTGCCATGGGTGAAACGCCAGTTGCCGCCCGCAGCGTAGAACGCGATGTCGGCCTTGCCTTTTCCGGTACCGCCGACTGGAGAACGGACGTTTTTCTGTACCGTCGCGAGAAGATCTCCCTCGAGCAGCAGGGATCCGCGCAGAGTGTCGAGATCGGTCGGATTCTTGCCGAGCATGGCCCAGGGAATGTAACCGTCTGCCTGGCCTGCGGTGCGTTTTCCGTCACGGAAGCGCAGCTCCGTCAATGATATTCCCTTTCCGGTGACCGTGCCGCGGCATCGCAGTGAATCGAGGTGGATGCTGTCAAGTGCAACGAACGGCGAACGAAGCGTGAATTCGACGGGGAAACCTTCACCGGAGGCGCGTACCGATCCGCTAAGCGACGCATCGAGATCGAGATTGTCAGGGATCAACGGGCCGAAAAGGGTCCGTGGACTGAGGCCGTCGAAGTGTCCCGTACACCGGAGGCGACCGCCGCCGTTTTGTATCGTGTCAAGAAACAGGACGGGGTGGGAATCGCGCGTGATCGTTGCGGGGAGAATGTTGAAATTCTTTCCTGAGGTCGAGATCCTGAGGTCGGTGGAGAATCCGTGGTACGAACGCGTTCCAAGGTCATGGAGCGTCACATGGGACTGTGTCGAAAGGGAATCGAAACCGCCGGAAATCTTAGTAGTGCCTGTGACCGTGCCGCTGGCGAACTCCCCTCCAGGCACCGGAAACAGGCGAAGCAGGTCGGAGATTCTCTTTTCGTAAGCGAACCGCCCATCGATGCGTACGGGCGAACCGGAATAATGAATCGTGGCCCTGCCGCGGATACCGCCATATCCTGTAAGCGTGTCGATCACGACGACACTGTCGAATACCATACCCTTTCCGGCAAATCCGATCGGAACGTCCCTGTAGCGGAAGTTTTCCGAGCGCAGGTTCCATAGGAGCGCGCCGGTGTCTGTGGGAAGCCTGGTGATGCCGGCTTCGAGCGTGCCGTCCAGGTACTTCGACCTGAACGAGAAATGGGCCGAAGCCCTGAAATTTCCAAGCCATCCTGTCGCCTTGACGACCATATGTGCCGAATCGAGGCGGGGCATGCCGCGCATCATGCCGAGCTGCGCTTTGAGAGGACCCGATCCGATCTCCGCCTCGCACCTTGCCTGCGGAGACGAGGTGAAGAGGCCGTCGACGCCGCCGGAGACCGCTACTTCGGTGGACGAGTCCACCCCGATGGATCTGAACGTGCATTCGTCTCCTTCCAGTCTGGCGACGAGCTGCGGACTTCCGAGGGAGATATGCTCGTAGCGCAGCGATCTGCCCGAAATCCTGCAATGGACGACCGGTTGACCGTTAATGGGAGTGACGGTGCCCATAGCGCTCACGTCTCCCTCGACACCCTCGGGGAGTGAATCCGCGCGCACCGAAAATCCGATGTCGTAGCCGCCGCCGGGCCCATCTATGTCGAAATGGCCATGGATATCCGCGGAGAACAGCGGTGTCGCGATTTCGGCCGAATCGATGTACACTCTGCGCTGGGAAAGGTGCCCGAAGGAGCGGAAGCCGGTGACCGGAACGCCCAATATTTCGAACCCCCGGCCCGAGAAGAAGAAAACCGGATCGGATCCGCCCTTCAGGTTGACCGACGCGGAAACCGGCCCGCTGCCCGACAACCGGCCGTACAGCGAGTCCGGAAGGAGTCCGTACAGAGAATCGGGGATGAGACGGTTACAGAGAAACGAGAACCTGGAAGCATACTCGGCGGAAAGGTCGTAACAGCCCTCCCCGGAGATCTTCAAGCCCCTGAGGTCGCACCCGAACCGCGTTATCCTGCACAGTTTATTTTCAAACGAACACTGGAGGAGGATCGAATCGAGGGAAACGGGC
>CAZGVZ010000556.1:0-1202 GCA_964529145.1 uncultured Fibrobacteraceae bacterium
AACCGTACAGCATGGCGGCTTTCTCCTCGTTGATTTTCTGCATCGCCGGAATCCCCCCCTGCCGGTCCAGCCATTCGAACACCAGTTTCGCGATGTAGATACAGTAACACGGCGGGGTGTTGTACAGCGATTTGTCATTTACGTGAATCTGGTATTTGAACATTGCGGGCGTTTGTTCCTGAGGCTCCTTCACCAGATCCTTTCTTATAATGACGAGAGTCAGCCCCGCGGGAGCGACGTTTTTCTGGGCTCCCGCATAGATGAGCCCGAACCTGTTCACGTCGTACACTTCGGATAGAATGTTGGAAGACATGTCCGCTACCAGGGGAATCCCTCCGGTTTCGGGGAGAGTACGGTAACGGGTGCCGTAGATGGTGTTGTTCGTGGTAATATGAACGTATGCCGCTTCGGGATCGTACCGTACGCCGTCAAGATCGGGAATATAGGTAAAATTCTTGTCCTCGGACGAAGCGACCGTTCTTACCGCGCCATATCTTTTCGCTTCGGCTATCGCTTTCTTCGACCACTGCCCGGTGTGGACGTAATCGCTTTTTCGCTTTTCGACCATCAGATTGAGCGGAACCATGGCGAACTGGCTCGATGCACCGCCCTGCAGAAAAAGTACATGGTAATCCTGGGTTATGCCCATCAGCTTTCTGAGCAAAGCTTCCGCTTCTCCGATGATTTCCTCGAATATCTTGGACCGGTGGCTCATCTCCATCACCGATTGTCCGGAACCATGATAATCGAGCATCTCTTCGGCTGCTTTTTTCAGCACGGGTTCGGGCAGTACCGACGGTCCGGCGGAAAAATTAAACACTCGAGCCATAACAATCACTCCTTCGTTACAGGTGGATCAACACGCGCATCGACCGAGGGTAGTCAACGACGCGGCCAGAATACGCAGTTCTCCGGCGATATCGACATTTCGCACGCAGACTGCGTCGTTTTTCACGGTTACAGGTACTGGCGAAAAATTGAGCAACCCGGTCACCCCGCCTTCGCAGCAGCGATCGGCCGCTTCCTGCGCTTCCTGCGTCGCGACCGTGATCATCGCCAGTTCAATCTCCATCTTTCTCACCGTCTCTACGATTCGATAGGCGGGAAACAGTTCGATCGGCGTCTGAATCGTCTCGATCCTGTTGACGTTCGAATCGAATCCCGCAATAATCTCGAATACCGGTTGCGGGGTGGAAAGAAGA
>CAZGVZ010000556.1:1212-3403 GCA_964529145.1 uncultured Fibrobacteraceae bacterium
CGAGACCGACGATACAACACCGTTTCCGTTTCCGGAATCCCAGGTGCTCTCCAATGAGCGCCCTGAGTTCAGCGGTTTCATATTTCGCCCCGGCCACCCCGGCGTTTCCGAGAAAATGGATGTCTTTTCGAATCGTATATGCGGTTTTTCCGAAATATTTGCCCAGCTCCGCAGAGGAGACCTTTTTCACGCCCCGTTGCTCGAGCCTGCAGACGATATCATACACGTAGCTGAGACGGTGCAGAACCGGAAAAGGGATCTCGTTCATTTGCTTCTCCTCTGCCCGAACCAAAGATTCCGGCTCAGGCCTGTTCCTTCCTAATATAGAACGATGTCATCATCAAAACAAGAAAAATTGTTCTTTATTTCACCTTTTTCGTAATTAAAACCTACATAATTGTTACTTAAATAACATTTACAGACACTCCGCCGAAATTGACTATCATCTTTTTTTAATGGCATACTGTAGATAAAACGCACTCAAGGACTTCCCCCATGACTATCGATGTTGCTGAAGTGAAAAGACGGCTTCTGGTCTTCCTCAACGATCAGAATCTCGTGAATGAGTATATCCGGCAATATGGACCTTCGATCGACATCAAGAATATCAAATCCATGAAAGAGGCCCGAGAAGGCGCCCTGCAGAGCCAGGAGAATGTGAGCGTGGGAAACGATGCGGTGTTCGAAACCTCCGTAAAATGCCCCGTATGCAACAAGGAGGGCATCCTTCGCTACGAATTGCGCGCCAAAAGCCAGCAGATCACACAAAACCGGTTTCTAGTTCCATTATATCAGGGAGTTTCCCCTTATCGCACCGTTGATTACACGATGATCGCCGCTACGGTCTGTCCACGCTGCCTTTTCGCTTCTCCGGACAAGAAGGATTTCTCGTTCACCAGCCCGCATGGACAGGGCGAAACCAAAACGCAACTGTCCGGAAACGTACTCATGTCGCTGCAGGAAAAAATCGGCGAACGCAAGGCCATCCTGAAACCCGGTTGCGAAATCGAGGGCTACTTCGGCAGACACCGCACACGCGAAGCAGCGATCGACAGTTACAGACTGGCGATTCTTCGGGCGAAGATCGAAGCATGGTTCGAGCAGCCGTATTCACTCTATAAACTCGGCGCCTACTCATTGCGCATCGCTAAAATCATGAAAGACGCGAATATTGATAATAGAGAAATTCTCAGAGAAGCGCTCGGATTCTGTGAAGAAGCGTTCAAATGCTCGAACTGCCCCTCTGAGGAGATCGAAATGCAGGTCGTATATACGATCGTGGCTCTGAACCTCAAACTCGGGGATCAGAAAAAAGCCAATTCATATATTGGAGTATTCAGCAATCTACAGAACGTACGTGCTGCGGAAATTCGTGAGAATCCGCGGTTGAGCACGACCATAATCGATAAATGGTCGGAAAAAGCCAAGCGGCTCTGGGAGGACCGCGAACGAACCGATCTGTTCGCGGATGAGTGACGGTTCTCTATCCCGAACTGGCATGTACCGACGGGACACCCTGATATATATTTGATGAATCGAACGATTGTCACTTCGTTTTAAGCGTAAGGCATCCAGCGCATTGCGCTGTTTTCATTACAGTGTTTCCTCTACGCGATCTGACTCGCGGACAGCGGAATAACGGATTCGAAGCTGCCCGGGCGCATAAACTTACCGATTTGCCTGTCGGCACCTCCGGTCCCGTTCATCGGCCGCCCGTTGCGCAATCATCTTGAATCGTTCGCTCGATAAGGAGTAGAGAAGTAATGTACCGGGTAAAGATCGATTTGCACGAAACTTGCACCTTCGGACCGCCGCCCCGATAACGGCCATCTTCAGGGTTGCCGTCCCCGGGCATACCGTATGAGCTCCGGCCATCCCCGGCTTAGGGCCCGGCGTATCTCCTTGAAGTTGCGCGCTCCGGGCAGGCGGTACAACCGGGCCGGAACCGATGTGGGTTGCATGCGTCCACCCGAGGCATTACGGCTCCATCATGGGAAAAAGATCCCGGTTAAACCCATTGCCGCTCGACCGGAGCGAGTGACTAAAGAAAAATACGAGTGACTGAGAATACTCCCTCGACTTCAAGTCGAGAGGTTCAAATGATGGTCGACTTGAATCGACTGTAAAAACCATCCGCCTTCAAGGCGGTGGTAGTTTAAAGTCTCATTCATCGTTTAAACCCTTCGGCTTC
>CAZGVZ010000557.1:0-3400 GCA_964529145.1 uncultured Fibrobacteraceae bacterium
GTTCCGATCTGGTCGCAGAAAAGATGCTGGAGATGATCGTCAAAGGCACCCTTCTGATCAGCACCGAAGGCAGGGCGGTCGGACAGATAAACGGTCTGAGCGTCATAGCCCTCGGGGACTACATGTTCGGCAGGCCCTCACGACTGACCGCGGGAATAGGGGTGGGGACCGGGGGTATCATAAACATCGAGCGTGAAAGCAGGCTGAGCGGAAGCACCTTCGACAAGGCCATGATGATCCTCGAAGGATATCTGCGGAACACCTACGGCATACACCACCCCCTGGCGCTTACCGCGAGCCTGGTTATGGAGCAGAGTTACGGAACGATCGAGGGCGACAGCGCATCGGTGGCGGAACTGCTCTGCCTTCTGAGCGCATGCTCCTGTATTCCGCTCCGCCAGGACATAGGGGTGACCGGTTCGGTCAATCAGTGGGGCCGTGTTCAGGCGATCGGCGGCGTCAATGCGAAGATCGAGGGTTTCTTCGACACCTGCCGCGCGGCTGGCGAACTTAACGGAAGCCAGGGTGTGTGCATACCAGTGTCAAACATTCGCAACTGTGTCCTCAGGCCCGACGTTATCGAGGCGGTGAGCCGCGGCGCCTTTCATGTATGGGCGGTGGACAATATCGACCAGGCGATCCATTTGTTTACAGGTATCGAACCGGGTTCGATCGACCGGGAGGGTACGTTTCACTGGGAGGTGGACCGCAGATTGAGAAGCATGCTCGATCTGCTCGACAAACACCATGTCCCCCAAAACCACGAACTATTGCTGCACGAGGTCGGTCCGGTCGGCTCCCCGGATCCACGTCCTCCGTTCCCGGGTAGCGGGAACGGGACGGAACGTCAACCCGGCATATGAGAACTCCGCCTGGAAACCCTCCCCGCCTGCTCCGAGTCGACGCGCTCAAGACGGTATCTCTCTATTCCGTGGCGCTCATCCACAGCGCGGCCCCGCTTCTCGAAAAGTACACTGCCGCGGATTCCGGACTCTGGTGGGCAGGCAACCTCTACAACTCCGCCGCACGGTGGTGCATTCCGGCATTTTTCATGATCAGCGGCTCGTTTCTTATTGGCGAAGCGGGACGGACCGGACCGGTTTCGTTCCTTCGCCACAGGTTGGACCGGATAGGAATTCCTTTTCTCGCCTGGAGCGCCGTCTACTTCGCATGGAATGTGGAAGTCAATCATACCGGGCAGTCCTACCCGTCCTTTTTTCTCCTGGTGCTGACACAACCGGCCTTCTATCATCTCTGGTTTCTTTACGTGCTCGCCGGAATGTATCTGGCCGCCCCCATTCTGTCCGTCTATACGCTCTCGGCGTCTCCACGTAACCAGGCGTACTTCCTCCTGTTCTGGTTTCTTTTCGGTTCGCTTCTTCCGACGGTCGAATCGCTCTCGGGCATTTCCCTGTTCTTCATCACCGGATCGCATGTGGCGCTCTTCAGGTACACGGGTTTTTTCATACTCGGCCATTTGATACGGGTGAACCGTATCTCACGGCTGCAGCGCCGTCTGGCCCTGCCCGGAATCCTCCTCGGGCTCTCGGTGACAATCCTCGGAACCTACCGGACCACCGTTGTCGGAGGCGCGGGAACGTTCAACGGCACATTTTATGAATATTACAGTCCCAACGTGGTGCTCATGGCTGTGTCGTTGTACATTCTCGCGCTCAAGGCGGGTATGCCTTTCAGGAAACGTTTTCGCGGCATGGCGGGGATCGTGATGTCCATTTCGGCATGTGTACCAGGGATGTACCTTGTTCACCCGCTGGTCATTTCCGTGCTGAAAAGGGGTATGGCCGGTTTCTACTTCGACCAGAACTCCCTCTCTCCTGTTACGGGAGTGCCGCTGTTCGCGCTCGCGGTATCGGGAATTTCGTTTTTCATCACCGCCGCAATGCGCGCCACTCCCCTGCTCCGTCGTATAGTGCCTTGACCAAAGCGCCACCATTCACCACCGCCGGGGAGACGACCGTGAAAATATCCAGAACGAATCTGTTTCGGGCCCTCACGGCGACGATCATCGCGTCGGCGCAGACCGTGGCTGGAAACAACCTGCTTTTATTGACAGATAATAATTTCAAGACATTTTACAGAATCGCTTCTTCACCGGTCATGAAACTGCCCAAACAGGAGGCGTGGAGCCGCGAGGTGCCCCAGGCAAGGACTATTCGTCTGCGTTCCTCGGCCGACGGAGCGCTGCAGCCGGTGCTTTTCTATGATTCCGGTTCGAAGCGTGACAAACCGCTCCTTCTGGTGCTTCACAGCTGGATGGCCGACTACCGGCAGCAGTTCAGTATTCCGTATGGTGTATTCGCTGTCAAAAACGACTGGATTTTCATCCATCCCGATTTCCGCGGCGAGTTTACCGATCCCAACGCCACGGCATCGGAATTCGCCGTGAGTGATGTGCTGGATGCGCTCGCCTACGCTCGTGCGCATTCACGCGTAGACACCTCCCGCATTTATATCGCGGGTTTTTCGGGTGGGGGGATGATGGCACTTCTCATGGCGGGCAGGTACCCGAAGGAATGGGCCGGTGTGGTCGCCTGGGTTCCTGTATATGACCTCGTGAAGTGGTATTCGGAGAAAAAGGGTGCACGGCACGACTACTCCGGACATATAGAAAGATCGTGCGGAGGCCCGCCGCTCAAGGGAACCAGTGCGGAAAAGGAGTGCGCCCGGCGAAGCCCGTCCTCCTATCTCAAAAATGTTCGGAGCGACACTCCGGAAATATTGATCGTTACTGGGATACGCGACAACTTCGTTCCTCCGAGCCACTCGATCAGGGCATTCAACGATCTATCCACCTCAGGGGACCGCATCTCCGACCGGTATATCGGGGAAATCGACAGCACACGCACACTGCCTTCCTCCATGACCGGAACGTTTCCGGACTCTCTTTTCGAAGATGCGGGCCTGAAAGTGCTCCTTCGAAAACGGTCCGCGAAAGCCACGCTGATCATCCATGACGGAAAGCACGACGTGATCTATAATGCAGGCCTGCAATGGCTGGATAGCCGTCGCCGATAGATTTTTCATACAATGACAAATAGCATGGCCGATCGGCCGTACTTTATACATGTCGAACTGTTTTTCATGCTCCGTTCCATCCATTCCGTATCCGGCGGCGGTAGTGCTCCTCGGTATAAGGTTACTGTTCGCGATGCGGGCAGGACAGGACTCCGCCTTCGACTGTTCCCGGCTGCATGACCGCCTGATCGATGCAGGCCTGGTCAACATAAGGCAGATCGATCCTACCATCATGGTCAGACTCAAATATTCGGACACTGCGAACATCATGAAACGTAACATGTACGGCATTCAAGACTGTTATCTCCGGAAAGAAGCAGCGCTTAAATTGTCTAAAGCTCACGCATATCTCAAGAAGGACCAT
>CAZGVZ010000558.1:0-3393 GCA_964529145.1 uncultured Fibrobacteraceae bacterium
AAAAATATTCCCGGGTATCCGCCTGGCTCAGATATATAAAACCAATTGCGGTACCTGCTTTCTATAAGCGGTTTGCCCCTTTCCCGGTCCCTTCCCAAATTTGTGGAGTCAGGGAGCCGAACGGGAATATGGTTTCCCTCCACCGTAAACGGGAGAGGGGAGGGTGGGGGTGTGGATGATGGGCGAAAAATAGTATCGGTTGTAGTTGTCTGCATCAAATGGATACCCCGTGAAATATAATTGATTCTATTCCATAATAATTCGACGAATCCATGTGTTTGTGTTATGGAGATGTCACTCCTTTTCTATTACGGGCTGACCACAATAATATGAAAATAACCTCTTCAAAATGGAACAGCCGCTCTTTCCCACCGTGTTTTCCGTCTGCAAGATGAATGCCAGGTAAATCCGCGGTATCCCGGAGACGTTCACTCCGAAGGACGGTCCTGACGTTTTGGGTACCCAAAGGGGACCGGTTCCGATCGCGCACCGGTTATGGTACACGATTTACCGTTGAACAAAACTACTTATTCAGAAAGAAAACGGTTATTTTGTATTGGTAAGATCCTGAAGCTTTGCAGTCTGTTGCCGGTCCTGAGGTTTTTTCGTGTGCCCTTCAGCCCGTGGAGTACTGTGAGGTGAGAAATCGAACAAGATCGCTCTGCTGCCTTCTCGTCGGCACGTTTCTGCACAACCCGGTGAATTCCTCAGGAGAGGATGACGGGTTACCTTCCTTCTATTATCCCGACCCCCGGATCTTCACCGATGGCCCCGTGCGTGCGCTCCTTCATCATGACGGGGTTCTCTACCTCGGCGGCAATTTTTCCCGCGTCACCGGTGCGAACGGGACGTTCGAACGAAAGGACTGCGCTGCGATCGACGCGGCGAACGGAAATGTGACCGGCTTTATCGCGGACACCGATCACGGCACAGTGCACACCCTGGCTGCCGGACCCGGAAAAATCTTCATTGGAGGATCGTTCAACAGAGTCAACGGCGTTCTCCGGTCGAAAGTCGCAGCGGTCGATCCTGTCACCGGTGAACTCGAAGCCCGCTTCCGTGCTCACGGGGGTATCGTCGAGGGAACTGTATGGGCTTTGGAGAATTCAGGTGAGTATATCTTCGCAGGGGGCTCCTTTTCCGCAGTTGACGGATACACCCGGTCTTATCTGGCTTCGCTTCGGGCCGGAGATGGAACGCTTGTGGAGAGCTTTGATCCGGGACCTTGCGATCCGATGGACGATTCGGGGAAAACGCCGGGAGGGATCTATGCGCTCGAAGCTCATCCGGCGGATCCGGGTATAGTGTTTGTCGGTGGAAACTATCGTAGCATTGCCGGAGATGAAAGCCGGCCGTTTCTGACTGCGTTGAGGTCCGACGGACTCACCGTACCTTCGTTCGGAGATCCGGTCGGTCAGCCTGTTCGGGACCTTGATGCGGATGGGCATCTTCTCTGCGTCGCTCTGGGAGGCTGGAGCAACCGTGTGGTTGCATATGATATCGGTTCCTCACCGTATGCGCGCCATTGGAAAGCGATACGGGCTCACGGCGATGCGCAGACTGTCGCATGCGCCCCCCAGGGGTACGTTTTTTTCGGATTTCACGACGGTCTTTTCGATTCCACGGAAGACGATTTCCGTTTGGCTGTGCTTGATGGGAACACCGGATCGCTTCACGAAGCATACCCGAAGATGAACAGCTTTCTTGGAGTCCGGACGATCGAGGTGACCGGGAAGTTCCTGGCTGCCGGCGGGGATTTCACGGAAATGAACGGAATCCCCCAGCCCTATCTCGCGTTTTTTCCGCAGCTTCCTTACAGTAAAGAGGAAACGCTTCCGCTGCTTGCACCCGTTCTCGAATATCCTTTCGAGAACGAAACGGGGATTGACAATCATCCGATTTTACAATGGAGTGCGGTTCCGCGCGCATACGGATACGAACTGCAGATCTCCCGGAATCCGGAGTTTACGGGCACAAACATGATCGTATCCGGAGCCCGGACGGAATATCAATGCGCGGGTCTGGATCCCGCCGCAGTCCACTGGTGGAGAGTCCGGGCATCACGAAATGAAATGAAAGGAGAGTGGTCCGATGCCCGCACGTTCACGACCGCTCCCGGAACGCGGAACATACCGGTGCTCGCGTCGCCCGTGGAGGGATCGGTCGACCGGCAAGTACCGGTACTCCTCTTATGGCATCCTTCAACGGGAGCGGTCTCCTACTGTCTCCATCTATCCGCCGATCCGCGGTACGAGGCCAGGCTCGTCGATACCTGCATGACGGACACAGGATTCGCCGCGTACGGTCTCGACCACTCCACCCGGTACTACTGGCGCGTATGCGCTCTGACCGATGGAGGACCGACCGGATTCGCCTCCTCGAATTTCAGGACAATCGTCCGCGAACCGGCCATTCCCCACTGTCTCGCACCAGTAAATGGTTCCTCACAGATGAGACTGCGGCAGAAACTCGTCTGGGGACGCGCGTCGGGTGCGGATCAATACAGAGTGATGGTCGCCACCGATCGTGAATTCGATCGGGTGGTGTGCGACAGCGCCCCGGTCATGGATACCACCATGGTGATCTCCGGTCTGGAGAGAGAAACGCGATATTACTGGCGGGTGGGGGCTTTCAACTGCAACGGGCGAAGTTGGTCGGAACAGTCGGAGTTCCTTACCCTTTTCGAACTCCCCGGCGCACCCGATCAGGTCGAACCCGTGTCCCGGTTCAGGACCGGAAACGATACCCTCCGATTCGTTTGGAAGCGAAGCTTTCCGCACGTCGCGTACTACATGATCGAGATATCCCGAGATCCCGGCATGGCAGGGGCTTTCATGGATTCAACCGTGAAGGATACCGAATTCGTGCACCTCTGCACGGAAAAAGACGCTTCGTTCTGGTGGCGGGTATGCGCCCGGAATGAAACCGGATGGGGTAGTCGCAGCGAAACGCGACAATTCTTCAAGGAGTTTCCCGAAAACAGATTCTCTCTGGAAAAGGTCCGGATGGCAGGAAGGTACGGCACCTTATGGTTCCGGATCGGGGAGAAAAGTGATGCATGTATAAAAATATACGGCCTTGGAGGCATATGCTTGCGGGAAAAGTCGTTTGGAACCAGAACGCCGGGCCTCTACCGGGAAAGCATGGAGATCGAAAAGCTGCCCGCCGGAGCCTACCTTATCCTTTTTGAAGCGGGGAATTTCACCGAAACCATGAACGCTGTTCAGGTGAAGTGAGGGTAATTTGGCAAGACGACTTCGCGTTCCCTGACATTCCGGCGGAATCAACTACCACGGCTAAAAGCCGTGGTCCGGCTTGAGCGGGCCAAGCGGTACAATGGAAACAGTGCGAAGCACTGGACTCCTTACGCTTCAGGAATGGCAATGACACCGC
>CAZGVZ010000559.1:0-2392 GCA_964529145.1 uncultured Fibrobacteraceae bacterium
AAAATTCGTGATGCGGGCCGGAAGAAGATCCCGGCCACTGCCGTGGCCGGGAGGATTGGAAGAGGGAAAACCATGAATATGGTAAAGGTGCAGGAGCACCTGATTTTTAATCGGGTGGGGCGCCACCCGAACCCCGCCCAGGGGGGCCAGCAGCTGCCCCCCCCCTGGACCCCGAGCCGCCGCTGCACGAATTTTATTTCGCTGCCGCTGCGCATCTCATCGTAAATTAATCGTCCGATTAAGGTTTAACCATAGTATTTCTTCCGCAGTTCCCCGGCAATAGCGGCCACACTGCTTGCGGTCTGGGGAATCGAGTATCCGATAAGGAACGGGGATGTGACATATCTCGGAATGATCTTGCATATGATAGATCCGTTCCACTGATAGAAGAACAGATTGAAGCTGCCGCATTTCCAGTGATTGAGCAGGTAGTCAATGACGTTCTTGATCGAATCGGCCATGAAGGCGTCGTCGCGAGGGAAAGTGATGATGTTGAATTCTGTGAAGCTGGCCTTCGGAGCGGTGGATATGTTGAGTGAGCCGTTTCCCGCCTCATTTATTTCAAGACCTTCGAATATTTCGTCGCGCAGGTTCACTCTATAATCGATTTTTTTGAGTCCGACAATCTGCATGTGAGCATGAGTGACGGTTCCGCCGGATAGAGGTCCGTGATTCTTGTAAAAAAGGACAGAAGCGAATTCACCGGATTCCTCCATTCTCAGCCAGTGATCGATACCGAAAGTGAGAATCCGCCGCATTTGGGAATTATCGTATGTGGAAATATCGGCGGAACAATCGCCAGTTTCGATGAGAACGGCCTGAAACGTATCGGCCAGGGTTGGATACTTGTTTTTCACCAGCACCATCGAACCGTCCTCATCCAGAATATCCGTCAGTTTCCCGCGATCACAGAAAGGACATGAGCTTTCCATGTTCTGGAGAACGGTCTTGTCTCTGCCGATGTCTGAAAGAAAAAGAAGATGCCGGCTGACATTCATTTGTGGCTCCTTTGCGCCTTCGTTCGGTCAAATTCCGCGATATTGAAAACAGGGGAATATCGACACTGAAAAATAAATACCGCATAAGGAATCGTTATGCGCTCCGGCCCGGAGTCCCGCGTGGCAGCGTCCCGGTCGGCTGGAGGCTCTAACCGGCAGCATTCACCGGAAATTGCAGGGGCCTGTCCGTGCACTCACCCCCGGCACCAGGCCGCCCCCCACCCCGTCGTCCTGTTTTCCCGCGTCGAATGCATGAACACGTCGACGCGAAACACCTTTTTCCTGCCCGATATCTTCATCGGCACCACGAAACAGACCTCGCCATCTCTCTTGTCGAGAAACATGTCGTCGACAGTCAATGGATCCGGGACCGGCGAGAGGACTGGCGGCGAATCCGCGTTCCGGAGTGTCATCCGATAGTGGAGGAGATCCGAGGATCGGTCTGTATACCGTACGCAGCAAGTGCAGGTGAGCGTATCGCCAGCGGTATCGGGAATAAGATAGCAGAGTGCGAACCGGACCTCGCGTGCGGGAGCCGGAAGAATGCAGGGAATATCGTGCAGATACACCTCCGAAGAAACGAAGCGCGCATCCGAACAGACAAGCAGCGTCGATACTTCTTCCGCGCATCCGTTTTGCGCGGTATCGAAAACCCAGGTACACGGATATTTTCCGTCCATGAGTGCGGCCGACAACGTGAATGAGCAGGAGCTTCCGGTCGCACACGGCCACGG
Organism: uncultured Fibrobacteraceae bacterium; assembly: GCA_964529145.1. Classification (GTDB taxonomy): domain Bacteria; phylum Fibrobacterota; class Chitinivibrionia; order Chitinivibrionales; family Chitinispirillaceae; genus JAFGNB01. The sequence goes on from CAZGVZ010000559.1 coordinate 1,733, forward strand.
GGACCTGAGAGAATCGATAGCCGCACCGTCCATCGTTATGGTCTCTGCAAAGAAGTTGGTCCGGTATGTCCCCTGAGCGTTTGACCAGCGCTCGAGATAAGCCCTCCCTTCGCAAGGAAAGGCGAGGGTGACTGCTCCAGGTCCAGTGAAATCGCGCGTCACCGCCAGTTTTTCCCTGGCCTGATGATCTAGCACTTTCCGGCAGAGATAACTTGCCGGGTTTCCGCCGAACCGGCTGAGAAAGTACATTCCGAGCGTGAACGGATTATCGCGTGTCTGCTCTTTCGATATTCGCGAAACCAGCTCCAGTGTGTCTTTCTTCGCGGCGAGGGCCTTGCAGCTCGCGAAAATCGGAGCAGATCTGGAGGCGCTGTTTCCCCTGGTGTCGGTAACCGTAAGCGTGAGTACCGAATCCAGCGGCGAAGCGTCGAATGTGAACTCGTTCTTCCGGTTTTTTTCCCCGCCGAATTCTATGGTGTCTGTATTGGAGCCGCTGCAGACAATGCCACGGGAAAGTCCGTACGGGCTCTGGCATTCGATCGATACTCTGCAAAGTGTAAGGGAGTCGTTCACTGTGAAACGCTTCACCACCGGAGGAGTGCCGTGCTTCTCCAGGCGGCCGGGGCTCAGCGTGGCGCCGCCATATGCCGAAAGTCGATA
>CAZGVZ010000559.1:2427-3387 GCA_964529145.1 uncultured Fibrobacteraceae bacterium
CATCCACTTTTGCATCACCCGAAAATGACGACAATTTGAGTGTTCCCTTATCGATGCGGTACAAGGTGGAATCGAGAGTGAAATACCAGACTGGCTCGTCACTCCCGGTCTCCCGCACCACGCATCCGGCGCTGAAGGTACGTACATGGCCCGCTACCGCGGAGATGGAGCCAGGGTAATCACGGTTCAGTAGCCTCGAAAATCCGATTGGAAGATATCCTGAGGATTGCGTTTGCCGGTATACGACCCGCACCCGCCGAGGTCCTGAAACCGATGACAGAAAGTCGGTGACCACGGAATCGACCATGAGCGAATCGTTCTGCAGTGAGTGAGCGAACACGGTCAGTGTACCGCTGTGGGCATCTCCAGAGAACGGCTGTGTGATCCGTACCTCGAGGTAGCCGTACCCGCACGCTTCAGCCGCCCTTATGACATCCCGCACCTCGGAATGCCAGCGTCTTTGTTCGGGAGAACACTCTTCGCAGGAGAAAAGCCGGCCTTCCGAAGGGGGGATGTGTTTCCGTGGTTGCAGCGGGACGGGATAATCCGGTGACAATGGTGGCTGTACGATGACGGTATCCCGTTTCTCCGCGAAAGGGAGTACCGCTTCGCGCGCCGGGACCACGGCCGGCCATGTCAGGAACGCGGAGACTACACTCAGGTCGCAGCATAGCTTCACCATCGACTGCATGGACCGCTCCCGGTGATCGGGTGAATTCGACGTTCGTATCGTTCGCGGTGAGCGCCCGGCCGGTAATGCGTCACATCTATCGGGTATCGTGCCCGCAGGAGGGTGAAGCAACCGCGAAATACGGCATAACGGAAAAGGCGTTTAAAGCACGTATGATGCCATACTGAGTACGTAGTGGTTTTTTGAATCTGTATCGCGATTACCGAAGCGGGATCACCCCCCTCACGCGCTCCGCTTCCTGCGGTTCCTGATGTAGACGCGGTTGTTCC
>CAZGVZ010000560.1:0-3376 GCA_964529145.1 uncultured Fibrobacteraceae bacterium
GGCATCCGGAATTATGAGGCTTTGGCTGTCCTGGATCCAGGGGTGTGGCGTTAACCCCGGCCGGGAGTCGCAACATCTTGGAAAGCGATATGCACAATGCACAAACATCTCTCAATCAGGGTATTTAAAAGCATAGATAGCAGAATGAACCCGCCTCAGACTTTCGCACCTGTAATGAACTCCAGGTCGTATGGCGGCTCTATTCCCAGCCGTTCGGAAAGGGTGTTGACCTCCTTCTTGAGTTCGATCATCTGAATCTCCCGGCCCACCATGGCCTGGTTGAAGCGTTCGAGCCGCTGGTTGGTGTCGCGCAGTTCCCTGCTGTGCTTCCTGAGCTGTTCCAGGGCTTTTTTGCGTTCCGTAATGTCTATCGAGGTACCGAGAAGCGCGGGTTTCCCGGCGAAGGTGATCGGGGAAATGGTAAGGGAGATCCAGAACCTTGTTCCGCTCTTCCGTTTCATTCTCGTTTCAATCTCCTGAACGGCGCCTTTTTCCCTCAACATGGACAGGATGCTTTGCCTGTCGGCCTGTTCCGCGAAAAGATCGGACGGTCTCATCTGCTGAAGTTCCTCCCCTGAATAACCCACTGCCTTCGCGAATGCGGGATTTATATAGAGAATCTTTTCCAGGGCCGGGCAGCATACCATAATATGCACGAACGAGCTCTCCGCTATCACCCTCATTCGTTCCTCACTTTCCCTCAGGGCGGCTTCGGCTTCGTGCCTGTGCTCCATTTCGATCCGCAGCTCCCTGTTGGCCGCGGCGAGTTCATCATTGACCAGAGTAAGTTCTTCAATCGCTGCCGCGAACTCACGGTTGACTCCATTGCGGACAGTCAAATCTGTCAGCAATGTCGTGAAAAACCTCCTGTGCGGGCTGAATACTGCGACGCCGTACATATGGCGGAGTTGTTCCGAGAAAGCCCTGAAGGCGAGCGGTTTTCCTGAAAGCGCGACTTTTCCGTACTTCTCGATCCAGTCTGCGGGATCGTGCTCGATCCCGGGCAGCACCGAAGTCACCCTCTTCCCGACGATCCTTGCGGGATCTAGCCCGGTGAGTCTCCCGAACGACTCGTTGGCTTCGATGAAGAGGTAATCGCACGGCGTTCCCCTGTCATCGAGGACGATTCGGTGGCGGGCGAATCCCTCTGTCATGCTTCGCAGGATCTGATCAAGTCTTTTTCCGCTGTGATTTTTCTCAAGTTTGGATGAGTCTGGCCCGGTCTCCCGCTCTTTCCATGTTCCATCCGTGTACACCAGGGTATAACGATGAGATATGACGCTGCGGAGAAGCTCCGCGCTTCCCGGCTTTTCATAGGGGTACCCGTAGGCGCCGATGGCGAGATCGTTGAGTACCGTTTTAAGGCCGGGACAGACGATTTTTCCTCCTTTTGTCCTGCGTGAACCGCAGGCGAACCGGACTCCGTCGAATCCGGCATAGAGCGCCGCATCGATTGTTTTTGTCAAAAAAGAATCGGGATCTTCCCCGTCTTCCGGCCAGGAGTCGCCCCGGACCGTTCGCAGCTGCCCGCTTTTCCTGCATTCGCCCAAGCTGGTTATTTCAGTCGTGAGAACCTCTTCGGCTTCACCCGGATCGAGCGGAGGGTCGATCACCCACAGGCAAGATTCACCCCGTTCCATGCCCGTCCGGATAAACGGGATGAAAACTGCGAGCATCTCCTCCTTGGAACGGAAGAAAAAGCCGAACGACGTCCCCCAGAGGAGGGCTCCGAGAGCGGCCAGGCCGATGTCGCGTTCGTTCCAGTCCGCGATCGTTTCTTTAATCGATGAGGTGGTCATGTGGTATATCCTTTCCGGAGAGGAGAGGCCGTGAGTGGATTTATACCGGATCATAACTCGCTGTGCGATAAAACATCCGTAAAAAACCCTTCCAGGGGTTCAACACGTGAAGCCACCGGCTCAGCCGGTGGAGCAGGCACTGGAATCAACGCATTCTTTCTGTTTTCCGCGGGCCAGGGCACAGTATGGCGTGCCCATGCATAGGCGATGCCTGGTTGACCCACACGATTCAATGACACTCTTACGAAATTGCAGCACATTCCGTACCGGATTGAGACGGCAATGAATCGTTACTGATCATCGCAGAGAATTACCGACCTCTCCATCAACGGATTCGATTGGAACAATGTATACACTTAGTATACAAAAAATGGCCAAATCAGCCCTGATTATCACATATCATGCCCTCTATCATCATATATTGAGAATGTATTAAGAGCTTATCCATAAATGATCTTTGGTCTGCAACCGGCTGCATAGGCCATGAACTTTGTCGCCCTGCATCGCCGTATTTTCAGTAATATGCCTGCTTCGGGCTTCGCGTTCATGTCCTTTTCACCCGGTTTCGACGGGAAACCTCATTTTTGGATAAGTTCTAATCCAAATATCTCAAAGGGAGACCGGAATGAAGCTATTGAAAGCAGGTATTTTCTGTAATGTGATAATCCTCGTAATCGCTCGATTCGCATTGGCCGAAGTAGATTCAATGTTTCATTGTTACCTGCTCTTCGGCCAATCGAACATGGCCGGCGGTGCCGCGGGTCAGTACGACGGTGAAGGAACCAGGGGTGTCGACGATTATTGCGATACTAATCCGAGAGTCAAGGTCCTTGCCTGGGGCGATTGTGACAGAGCGCCGTATCCCTGTCCGGACAAACAGTTGAAAAGAACGCATGACCAGTGGTACACGGCTTTTCCACCCCTCCATAACTGCCATGAAGGGATCGGACCTGCCGATGGTTTCGCGAGAACGCTTCTGGATTCACTGCATGATTCCATAAAGATCGGCTTCATTCCCTGTGCGCTTTCCGGTGAAGCGATCGAAACTTTCCAGAAAGGTTCCGGCAAGACCATAGCCGATCATACCCAGCCTGCCATAGGCGGGGGTCAGAAACTTTCCAGAGATGCGTATGGATGGATGGTCAAGCGCTGCAAGATCGCCCAGGAAACCGGGGTGATAAAAGGTATTCTTCTTCACCAGGGCGAGGCCAACAATGGTGACCAGGGTTGGCCGGATAAAGTGAAAGGCATAGTGGATAATCTCAAAAAGGATCTTGGATTATGGGACAGTATACCGGTAATCGCCGGGGAGATGCGGTATGACGGCTGTTGCCCGGCCCACAATCCCATTGTGAACAAACTGCCGGCCATTATCCCTAATTGTAAAGTGGCTTCCGCAAAGGATATAGAGCGAAGACTTTCAAGACCGGATGGCCAGTACGATCAATATCACTTCAGCACAAAAGGCACAAAAGAGTTCGGCTACAGGTACGGGGTCCAGTTCCTGAGTGTGGCGGACAGCAACTGGGTCATGCGGAAGGGACAGGGAATGCCGGTTGCCGTTTCCAGGCAAGGCA
>CAZGVZ010000561.1:0-3373 GCA_964529145.1 uncultured Fibrobacteraceae bacterium
ACCCATGCGGTTCACGGAGAGGCAGCCTGCGGTGAAGGGAATCATTTTCGATCTCGACGGCACTCTGTACCGCATGCGTTGGTTCTTCAGGCCGCTGCTTTTCCTTTCCCTGTTTCCTCATCACTTCAGGCTGCCGCGTTTTCTCGAAGTCCGCTCGGGTTTTGCCGGAAAGGATCTGGGTTCACGTGAGCGTCTGATCTCCGCCCTTTGCGAATCGCTCGCGTCGCTGGAAGGAGTTTCGCCGGAAGCGCTCGAACGATGGATTTTGACGAAATTCTACCCAGCATTTGTCAAATCGATGCCGTTTCTCCGCGGCAACCGCCCCGGGCTTTCCGGTACCCTTCGCGATCTGAGCCGCAGCGGAATCAGGCTGGCGGTTCTCTCCGATTATCATGCGGTCGAAGAGAGACTCCGGGCATTGCGATTGCCGGTCGATTGTTTCGATATCGTCGATTCATGCGAACGGGCGGGCGCTCTCAAGCCTTCGCCCAGGCCCTTTTCGGAGATTGCAGCTCGTTGGGGAATCGCTCCGGACTCCATTCTGGTGGTCGGGGATCGTGACGATACCGACGGCGAAGCCGCGCGCAGGGCCGGAATGCCGTTTATGCTGATTGCGGAATCAGGAAAAAGTCCGGCTCCCGGAAGCGGCAACGAATGGCCGGAAGCGTGTAAAATACTGGCGGAAATCGCTCACTTGCCGAAGAACGCCGAGCCCATCACCTGTTCGAGGGAATCCGAGGAGAGCGACGGTATCACGTTGGGAAGGGAACCCGGGTAAATAGGGAACCTCCGGTTGTCGTATCCGGTCACCGCCATATCGTAGAAGTCGTAGAACTGAAAACCGTCGCCCGTATCCGCGCCGGTTTCACGATTTTCTCTTCCGTAAAAAATGACCGTGCCCCCGCCGTCAGGTCTTCTGAGCCGCAGAATATAGATGGCACCGCGAATCTTGTTTATCTGGTACTCGATCACTTCATTGTACCCGGGGTCGTCCGTTCTGCGCCTCCGGAGCATTTCGACGGTTCTCATCTTGTAATTGTGCAGAAACCGCATGACCGGAACCAGACAGGTGACCTGGAAAGTGGTACGCCCGTTGATTTCACCCGGTTTGATGTCATGCGCCGGAGACACCACTGCATCCAGAGTGAAGGCGGGCGGCTGAAGCGTGTAGTCCACGGTGAACGATGCCGGAAGGCGAATGGCAGGAAGTTTGACGAGTTCCTTTCGCGCCTCGGGCCATGCCGCGCCGAAAGCCTCTCCGGCCGTATGCGCGACCCCCTTGATGACCGGGACCAGATCGCGTTCACCGGCATTCCCGAAACGCGGGTGCCGTTTGTTGAACGTCACCAGATCGTCGATCTCCTGCCGCAGCCTTTTCAACTCGATCTTTACGCTGTCCACTTTGGCGAGGTATCGTTTCGGGCGGTATTTTCTCGATGAATATTTCTGGATGTATGCATCGAGAAGCTCGACCCGTTTCGATTGCATGGTCATCCGGTATTCCGCTTCGACCGAATCGGCCGCGGTGCGTACTCTCATCTCCGCAGGGCCGGACTCCTTCCCGTCGCTCCGTCCACGGACCGCCATTCTCGCGCGCTGGCACCATTCCCTGTCGACCTGGTAGTAATCACAATCGTCGATGAATCTTCGAATCGCCCCGGAGTCACCCGATTCGACTGCCCTGTTGTAATAGAACCGGTTCTTGACATCGAAATCGGTCTTGTGCTGCAGGTAGGAAGCTTCAATCAGAGAATCGAGCAAGTGCAGGCGTCTGTCTATATGTCTAAAGCTGTACTGCAGGCCATTGCGGTGGTTGGCGTGCAGGTCCATGATGCTGTCCATGCTTTCCCGTAGATATTTTTTCCTCTTCGCGCATTCGTGTCTTCCCATTTTTGTGAAGGAATAGTCGTCGAGCGGGAGATTTTCCGCATAGTCGCTGAGCGACCGTACAGCTGGAATCATACTCTCGAGGAAATCGCACGAAGCGATCACCGCCCCTATCGAATCCGGATCGACACGACGTCGTTGACGGTATCGGGTACTGTACCGTTCGTAGACGTACCAGTTCCCTGTGATGGTCTGAAGCTGCATGATCGCGGGGCGGTATTGTTCCGTCGCATAGAGAACTCCCGCGCTGTCCCAGGCGCGTTCCACAAGCGAGATGACGGAGTCCGCACGATACCGCTCGCGCATCGCCCTTCGATATGCAAAGAGCCCCAGAACCCCTGCGGCTGCCGCAGCGCCCGCGCCTATCGCCAGGATCGCTCCCCCATTGGCTTTTCGATCCGGCGGCGAAGGCGGTTCGGGAGAGAGATCGTTCTGGAGCTGACCTGCGGAAATGTCGAGAACCAGCGCCAGGGCGATAAGGAATACGATCGGTTTTCTCATCTTCTTCAGTTCAGCAGTAAAGGTCCGCTAATACGATTTCGCGAAAACTACCCTGCGCCTCGAAGGCTGACCGGTAATCACGCATTTCCCTTCCTCGATTTCGCCTCCGGACGGAATGCAGCGGATCGTCACGTTCAGATCTTTTTTTACCTGTTCCTCTACATCCGGAGAACCGTTCCAGTGACAAAGCGCGAACCCGCCATGTATCTCGGGTTTGTCCCTGTTCACCGGTGTAAAAAAATCGTACAGATCATCCCTGGTATCGATGCGCCTGGTATGCGAATCCCTGAACTTCGCCGCTCGCTGCAAAAGGGAGTACTGGATCTCGTCGAGCAGGTTCGATACGGTTCCCGTGAACTCTCCGCGCGGCAGTGCATACCTCTCCTTCCGGCTTCTGTCGCGCCGGCCGACGAACACCGAATCGGCCGAGACGTCACGTGGACCGATCTCGCAGTATAACGGTATTCCCTTCTTGATCCACGACCATACTTTTTCACCCCCCCTCACCTCGCGGCGATCGACCAGCGCTTCTACAGGGCGGCCGTTATAGAGAACTGACCGTACCTGGGCAGCGAGCTTTTCACAGTACTCGAGCACCTCGCCGTCTCCCCCTTCCCCGTGAATGACCGGAAGAATGACGACATGAGCGGGCGCGAGCCTGGGCGGGAGCACCAGCCCGTCATCGTCCGCATGTGTCATGATCAGGCCTCCTATCAGGCGAGTGGACACGCCCCAGGAAGTCGTCCATGCCAGCGTTTCGGCTCCCTGCGAATCGAGGAATTTGATTCCGGATGCCCGCGCAAAATTCTGGCCGAGAAAATGGGATGTCCCCGACTGCAGGGCTTTGCGGTCCTGCATCATCGCTTCGATACACCAGGTGGCGTCCGCGCCTGGAAAGCGCTCGCTCGCGGTTTTCTCACCCTTGATCACCGGCATTGCCAAACAGTTTTCGGCGAAATCCGCATATATGTCGAGCATGCGCATG
>CAZGVZ010000562.1:0-1339 GCA_964529145.1 uncultured Fibrobacteraceae bacterium
GAGCAATTTTCTTCCAGCATACGACTTGGCCTCCATCGAAACGAATGTCAGGACGTCACGCTACGATCTTCAGGCGCGAATCTATTGTCACGCACTCGATACCTGGCTCAAAAGCGTGTTCCGGCAGCGGTACGATCCCGGGCGTCATCTCGGAGGCGCGCTGTACGTGTATCTGCGCGGTCTTGAAGGTTTAGCAGGAAATACGCCCGTATGGTATCACAAAGCGGACCCAGGAAGGGATCGGGAGTGTTCGAGAGAAGAGATGAACGACTACATCAGGCGGAGAAACCATGCCGTTCACGATTGAGGGGACGGCGCTTCCGCCCGACTCGATGGGCAGGTACCTAAAGGCTCTCGGGCGTCTGGGCGACTTCGAGCTTCGGCAGGCCCGGTTTTTCGCATCCCGCCTGCCTCGGGAGGAGGCAAGGCATGATTTCCACCTCCTCTGCCTACTGCTTCTCGCCTGTCTCCGTAAAGGATTTCCGAGGGCCAGCAACGAAGAGCTCGCCGATTGTCTGCGGCCCGGCGGAGCGGAAGACAGTTTCGGCCGGTTTATCGGGAGTGAAGAAGGCAGCCGGTTTATCGGGCTTTTCGGCCCGGATGGGATAGGAAAGACCCTCGCCGCGGTCGTTCGCCGGCTAGACGCCGTTCTCGACCCGCAGCGTCTTCGGGAAATGTCGCCTCTTCTGGCCGGGCGCGACGGTCCGGAAATTTCCTCCCGGCCGCTTGTCATCCGCGACACAGTACGCGGGACGACGGGGTTCCAGGCGTACGACGAAAGCGAAAGGGCGCTCGAGAGGGCGATTCCGCCGCTCCTTGCGGAAGGTAACGGAGAACTCGACACCATGACCGCGGTTCGCGTCCTGCACAACGCCATGGCTTCGGGATTCACCGGTGGAATTCCCCACGTCCGGCAGATCGCTGCGGTTCTGCTCGCGCTGGAAAAACGGTTCACCGTCGTCTCGGGGGGGCCGGGAACCGGCAAGAGCGCGGTAGTGCGGCTCATAGTGCGTGCGGTAAGCGAATATCATGGAATTCCGGTCGAATCGATGGCGTTGTGCGCTCCCACGGGGAGGGCGGCCGCGCGGCTCCATGAGGCGGTGACCTCCGGTCTCGACCGGTCCGACATGTTCCTCGGCATAAAGTCCGGGACCATTCATTCGCTTCTGGGTTTGAGGGGCGACGGCATTCCGGAGTACTCGGAAGAAAAACCACTTCCTTATCGCCTTGTCGTGATCGATGAGGTGAGCATGGTGGATCTGCGGCTATTCGCCGCTCTGATCGTATCGCTTCCGCGGACATGCAGGCTCGTTCTCGTGGGTGATATGGACCAGTTGCC
>CAZGVZ010000562.1:1349-3372 GCA_964529145.1 uncultured Fibrobacteraceae bacterium
TGCCTCCTGTGGATGCAGGGGCTGTTCTGGGAGATCTGACCGGAACTCTTTCCGAACGGACAGGAATGTCGTCCCTTACCGCCCGGACAATCCGCCGCATCGGTGAAGTCATTTCGTCGGCAGGCCGTTTCGAGGGAGCGGACGGGCTTTCTTCAATGGAAACCGGAGCGGTACACGGAATGACCGATCACGTGGTTTTCCTTGTCAAGAACTACCGTTCCGATCTCCGGCTGCTCCGCTGGTGGGATGAGAATGCCGGGTCCGGAAGACCGCCGTCGTGCACCTCCGCACCCGTCTCGGTCGTCGAACATGTCCGGTCACGGCACATGAACTCCGGCGGAGGACCGGAGAGCGCCCGCGACGCCCGGCTGCGGGACTGGATGGCGCTCTGGTGGGACAAGGTGTATGAAAGGTGGAGAACGGAACTCAGACCGCATCTGTTGCGAAGTACGGCGTCTGGCGACGCTGAGACGGCCGGGCTTCTGCGAAACCTGACCGGGACCATGGGAATCCTGTGCTGCGTAAATGAGGGCCCTTTCGGCCGGATCCCGGTGAATGGACTCTGCCATCTCCTTTTTCTCGAGATGATGGGAACCGGAGGTATCCCGCCGGAATGGCATGACGGACAGCCGGTGATTGTCAGTCGAAATCAGCGCGGCGGCCCGGAGCTTTTCAACGGCGACCTGGGAATCGTGCTCGAACGTGAAGGAGTCCTCTTCGGCTGCTTTCCGTCGCACGGCGGCGTCCTCACGTTGCCGCTCGATCGCATCACAAGCTTCGAACCCGCGTATGCGATAAGCGTACACAAAGCCCAGGGCTCGGAATTCAATGAAGTGCTGTTCATGGTACCGGAAGGCCCGTCGATGCGGATTACGCGGCAGCTCGTATATACAGCGGTAACCAGGGCGAAAAGGAGGATCACCATCATAGATCCAGGAGACCGGCTGGCGGATATGCGGGAACTTCCTTTAGATAAAAGATACGGGATCCTGCGCGAGATTGTCGGGTGATACACACGACCTCGTTCAACTGCCACGGCAATCGGACGATTGTCACTTCGTTCTTCAAGCGCAAGGTATCCAGCGCTATTGCGCTGTTTCATTCATACCGCATCCTTTACGCGATCTGCTTCGCGTACAGCGGCATAGCGGGATCGCAGCCGCTTGGGCGCGTATCACCGGATCGATATGCCCTTTGCGCCTGCAAACCCGTTCTGCACGCTGCCGCTGCGCATCTCATGGTAAATTAATCGTCCGGTTAAGGTTGAAGATACCTGTCGAAGAGCCCGGAGAGATCGTCGATCCGGAACGGTTTGACTATGCTCGCGGTAAAACCGAATTTCACGGGATCGGTGACGACCGGGTCCTGCGCGTAACCGCTCGCGACGAATATGGGAATCCCCGGGTTTACTTTCCGGATCGCTTCAGCCGTCTCCCGTCCCACCGTCCTGTCGTGCACCGTCATATCCAGAATGACTGCTGATATCGAATTCGCGACCGCGGAGGATACGAAATAGGAAAGGGTCTCGTTTCCATTCGCCGCGGAGAGGACAGAGTATCCCAGCGATTCGAGCATGTCCCGCATGATTTCGCGAATGACCTCGTCGTCGTCCATAACAAGGATCGTTCCACCCTTTTTGACCGGATGCGGATAGACTGAGGCCAGGGGGGGAACGGATTCCGCGGAAGCGGGGAGATAGATATGGAAGGTGCACCCTTTCTCCGGCTCCTTCGATGCAACCCCCGTGACGGTTGATGATTGAATGGCAAAGGGCCAGACCCAGTCCGTGCCCCTTCTCCCTGGTGGTAAAAAAAGGATCGAAGATGCGGGGAAGGATGTGTTTCGGAATGCCGGGTCCGTTGTCCCGGATCGATAATTTCAGGTAGTTGCCGGTCCGCAGGAGCGGGTTTCCGTTCTCGTCATGATGAATGTTGGATGCCCGCACTTCGATCGTTCCCCCGGAGGACATCGCCTGTTCCGCGTTAGCGATAATGTTGACGACCGCCTGCTCGATCTGGTGGAG
>CAZGVZ010000563.1:0-3004 GCA_964529145.1 uncultured Fibrobacteraceae bacterium
GTTCGGTCGAGTCGAGTCCTTCGACCATCTCCGAAATGATATCTGTCGTCAAAGAGTTCTCGAACGCGGCGAAATTGTCCATGTCGGGCAGGAGTACCGTCATGACGAGCCGGTCGCCCTTGTAGGGGAGATCGAGCGCCCGCGCCTGGTTTTTCCGGCAGTAGCGCATCTTGACCTTTTTACCCGGTTCCACGAAGTTCATGAGGGGTGCATCGATGGTGCTTTTGTCCAGCAGGACGAAGCTTTGCTCCTCCGTAAGACCGGAATCGAAGCTCACGAGCCAGTCCCCGAGAAAATAGATGGCGTTGGTTAGCACGAGCATGGTCATCGGAGTGATGGTCCCCTGGGGCAGCAGATCGAGGATCTTGTCGTTGGTCTGGTCGGCGACCCAGTCGTTGATGACGACCCTGCTATCTTCCGCATCGCGCTCGAAATCGAGCAGGTTCATTCCTGCACCGTAATATCTGGACAGGTGATCCAAATATCCCACGTTGAATTCCCTGCCTGACTGCATCCAGGTACTGTTGACGATGCGCAGGGTGACTCCCTCGGTCGATTCCGCATGGCTTTCGAGCGACTGGTCGATTCCGTTGAGAGCGTTGTCGAACGCGTCTCCCTGGAGGGTGACCTGCAGCGCATCACGGATCTGGCTCTTCGTTTCGCCTTCTGCACCGGCGGCGCTCATCGCGAGGGCCACCGTGATGCTGTACGGAGAGAAAAAAAGGTTCTCACCATCGCTCACCATGTTTTTGTACATCTCGACTGCGAACCGGTTGTTGCTTAGCGCCTGCTCGGCGAGATCGTTTTCCGCGGCGGTGGAAGCCTCCCGGGTCACGAACGGCGAATACTGCGGAACGAACGAGGTTTCCGGATTATGGGTGTCGACCGGATTTCCCGAACATCCGACGAGTACGGCGCACGCGATTCCGGATACAAGAGCGGTCAATGAGTTCATGGCACCTCCTTTGTGTGGTATACGATTTTTTGGAAACCCGAATCTGAAGCGTCCGAATCGGGGTCATTTCTAAATATATCGTTCCGGTTTCGCAAAAACCACCTGCTTGGTGAAAAAATGCTTCCATGGAATGGAATCACTTGAATCGAGGTAAAAAAAAACATAATTTTTTAAAATTCAACCATATACAATTAATACTGATTACATGAATAAATCACGAATAAAAAAATAGTTACATTAAGTGGAAGCAAAAAAGGGAACACGGACGTCCATCGTTCCTGAAACGGAAAGTGTGGTGTCGCGAGTTATGGGGAGATCCGGTCTGGTGAGAAAGTGTTCTGAAAAAAGTTCCGACAGGTGATCAAAGCCGCCTTTTTCCCAGGGACGGGCAAACGAGTATATTCATAGCGGGCCTGGCATTGCGACAAATGCGGCTTTCATGGAACCCTGTCCGTGTCCGGGGCTGCAAACCAATCATAACAAGGAGACGCCATGTCGAAACGAAACCGGAAAATTCCGGTTATCCGGTTCGGATCGCCCGAAGGTAACCGGTTCATGAGAAACATGCAGGCAGCCCGTACCCGGCGTGACGGGGAAGTCACGGCGAAGGTTGCCGAAATCGTGGAAGCGGTGAGAAAGGAGGGCAATCCGGCCCTCTTCCGTTTCATCGAGAAGTTCGATGGAATCCGTCTCTCCTCCCGCTCCGCGGCCATTACGAGGGAACAGATCGACGCCGCCTCCTCCCTGGTCTCGCGGGCTCTCAAGGCCTCGATACAGGAACTCGCGGCCCGTATCGAGGTTTATCATCGCGGACAGGTCGGAAAAGGTTTCAGCATCAAAACCGCCGAGGGGACTCTCAGCCAGCTCGTGAGGCCCCTGGCGCGGGTGGGACTGTACATCCCGGGCGGGTACACGGTGTATCCCTCGACCGTATTGATGAACGCGATTCCGGCGCGGGTTGCCGGTGTACAGCAGATCGTGGCGATCACTCCTCCGCGCGAGGCGCTGGATCCCGGGATCGCCTATGCGCTCAAGCTCTGCAAGATCACCGAGGCGTATCGAATCGGCGGAGCGCAGGGTATCGCGGCGCTCGCGTTCGGGACCTCCACGATCCGCAGAGTCGACAAGATCGTGGGTCCGGGCAATATCTGGGTCTCCACCGCGAAACGGCTGGTGTATGGATCGGTGGATATCGATTCGGTAGCGGGTCCGAGCGAAGTGGTGATCATGGCGGACCGGTCGGCGCCCGCGGAATGGATCGCGCTCGACCTTCTGGCGCAGGCGGAGCATGGGACCGGTGACGAGATCGCGATATGCGTGACCGAGGACGCGGACTTCGGCCGGGAGGTGGCGGAAAGCGCGGCCGCGGAAATCGAGCGGTCTCCGGTCAGGCCCGTGCTCGAAAAGCTGCCCGTGCACGCGATCGTGGTCGTAGTCACCGGATCGAGGGAAGAGACACTTTCAGTAGTCAATGATATCGCGCCGGAGCACCTCGAGATCGTCACGAAATCAGCGACGAAGGATCTGCGCGGCGTCACCAACGCCGCCGCGGTGTTCATAGGTCCGCACACCCCGGTCGCCCTGGGCGACTATTTCGTGGGGACGAACCATGTGCTTCCCACCGGGGGAGCCGCACGGTTCGCCTCGCCGCTCGGGGTCGACAGTTTTGTGAAGAGGATATCGGTCGCCGAGGTAACCCCCGCGGGACTCGACAGGGCGGCGCCGTTCGTGTCGGTCTTCGCCCGTGCGGAAGCGTTCGTCCATCACGCGCTCAGTGTGGAGCGAAGGATGTGAACCTCATCTCATCGGCTCAACTGCTGCAGATGCCGCCCGTTCCCGCGAGAACCTCAGGCGAATCCGAGCAGGGGAGAAAGCCTTTTGCGTATCTTCTCACCGGAGATTCCGCATCGCTGCGCATAATCTTCGAGCTGGTCTTTACCGATCCTCCCGATGCCGAAGTAATGCGACTGAGGGTGGGAGAAGTAGTAGCCGGATACCGACGCGACCGGATTCATGGCGTACGATTCGGTAAGCGTTATGCCGAGGTTT
>CAZGVZ010000563.1:3014-3360 GCA_964529145.1 uncultured Fibrobacteraceae bacterium
GAAGATGAGCCGTTTGCCAGAGTGATCCGGACACGCGGGATACCCCGGTGCAGGGCGGATTCCGCGGTAGGCGCCATCGAAGAGCTGGGCAGCGGAAAGCTGTTCCTCCGGTGCGTATCCCCATATCTCCTTTCTCACGGTTTCGTGCAGGTATTCGGCTGCCGCTTCGGCGAGCCGGTCCGCAAGAAGCCTGACGAGCACCGCCGAATAGTCGTCTCCCCGTGCGGATAATGAACCGGCCGCGGTTTCAGGTCCGCGCCCCGCGGTGACCGCGAACATCCCGAGATAATCGCAGGCGTCATGAGATGCCGGAGCGATGAAGTCGGACAGAGAGCGAAGCGGCGGG
>CAZGVZ010000564.1:0-3359 GCA_964529145.1 uncultured Fibrobacteraceae bacterium
GTGGCCGCGGTGATCGAAATACTTCCCCACCCTTCGGGACTTACCCGTAATATCGTTCAATGCCTCCAGGACTTCTCCATCCCCCTCTACCTGAGCCATGCCGTGACCGAGATCGGCGGAAAGGACCGGGTGGAAAGCGTGAGGGCGGCGCCGCTCGAGAACGGTATCCCGGACGGTGAACGTTCCTTCACCATACCATGCGACACCGTGCTGCTCTCCGTGGGTCTCATTCCGGAGAACGAGCTCTCCCGCAGGGCGGGAGTCGAAATCAACCCGAACACCGGAGGACCGGTGGTGGATAATCGGCTCCAGACCGGGCTGCCCGGGGTGTTCGCCTGCGGCAACGTGCTTCACATACACGACCTGGTGGACTTCGCCACGCAGGAAGCGCAGCACTGCGGCGCAGAGGTAGTCGAATATCTCAGGGGAAACCGCGATCCTCATGCCCCGACCGTTCCGGTCGAGACCGGTCCGAACCTCAAATACGTGGTTCCCAACCGGTGGATGCCCGCTAAGCCGCAGCACTTTTTCATGCGGTCGCTGGTGGTTAAAGAGAAGGCGGAACTCGAAATAACCCGGAACGGAGCGACGGTCATGAAACGCACACTGTCGCATGTACGCCCTGCGGAGATGATTTCCCTGCACCTTCCGGCTCAGGAAAAGAACGCGTATGGCTCCGGCGCCCCCCTCACCTTTTCCCTTCGGTAAACGGCGGAATCATGGAACTCGTCTGTATCGTATGTCCCAACGGCTGCAGGCTCACGGTGGAGAAAACCCCCGCCGGACTCGTCGTGAAGGGAAACCGGTGCGTACGTGGGGAACGGTACGGAATGGACGAGGCGACCGATCCCCGCAGGACCGTCACCGCGGTGGTCAGGACCGGCAGCCCTGACCATCCGTGCGTACCGGTCAAGAGCGACCGGCCGGTCCCCAGGTCCGAAGTGACCGGCGTGCTCCGGCACATTTACAGCATGCGCGTCGATCTGCCGGTGAAACGGGGCGACGTCTGCATAGCGGAGTGCGGCGGCGCGGCCATCGTCTACACCCGCACGGTTCCGCCGCCGGGAGAGGAGCGTCCGGAATGAAGTTCATCGCGCATCGCGGTTATTCTAAAAAATTCGCCGAGAATTCGCTTCCCGCATTCCAGGCAGTGATCGATCATCCATGCAACGGAAGCACAGTGACCGGCATCGAGCTTGACGTACACCTCACTTCGGACGGTGAAATCCCGGTGATGCACGAAATTTCGGTAAGAGGGTCCGATGGAAAATCCGTTCCAGTCGCCGCCTGTACCTTCGGTCAACTCCAGACCCTTTTCAGACGACAGCACGGAGAATCGGTGCCTCCGGTCCCCTCGATTGAAGACGTGCTCGACCTGGTGAACCACCGGACGGAACTCTGTTTCGAGATCAAGATCGGAGAGTACGATCTCCGGAGATTCACCGACCGGTTCGCCGCGGCTCTCGATTCGTACCGACCCCGAGGGGACGTAGTCGTGAGTTCGTTCTCGTATGAAATACTCGAGTACGTCAGGCCGAGGCTCGAAAAGCTTGGTCTGCGGTACGGCTTCATTTTCCACCTTGCGGCTGCCTGGGACCGCGTTCCCCGAAATGTTCGCGACCGGTTCGACCTCCTGCACCCGCGCTACGATCTCCCGCTGGGGAATCCCGGCCTCTTTCCAGCCGGAAAGCCGATACGGTGCTGGACCGTCAATGACCGCGCGACACTCGAAAGGCTGATCGGCGCGGCAGCCTCGCTCCCCATCGAAGCGGTGATGACCGACGATCTCGACCTGGCGTACGCTGTTCAGGACTGCGCTCCATGAAAACCGTGTTGATCGGCATCCACGGCCTGCGGAACAAACCTCCCAAGTACCTTCTAACGCAGTGGTGGAAGCAGTCGATCATCGAGGGGTTCAGGGTAGTCAACCTTCCTGTCCCCAAATTCACGATAGAGATCGGATACTGGGCGCAGTTCATCCACACCAGGGCCCAGAACCCGTCGGTCGACGACCGGGACGACCCCTGCTATCTCTGGGAACCTTACGTGCCCGGAACCGTATTCGGTCCCCGCGATCCTCAGACGTTCAGGAAACGGATCAAATCGGACCTTCACCAGCAGATTCTGCAGCTTATCGCAGGCAGATCGGGATTCATGAACGTAGACGCGGTTTCGAACCGCGTCCTCCACCGGATGTTCACGGAACTCGACACCTACTATCACGGAAACCTTCTGGACGAGCACGGAGCCACGCATCCGGCCCGTGAACTCATCAGGGGGGAAATCGCCAGGCTTCTTCTCAAGTACAGGGACAGGAACATCTGTCTGCTCTCCCATTCCATGGGGACCATCATAGCGTACGACGTATTGATGCACAGCAAGCCTCCCGTGCCGGTCCACACGTTCATCACCTTCGGTTCCCCGCTCGGGTTTCCAGTCATCCGTAAACAGATCCAGCGCGAGCTAGGCATCGCGGGCGAGGGAGCCGTCAAACTCCCCACGCCGGATTCGATCACCCACAGGTGGATCAACTTCTCGGATCTCGAGGACGTGACCTGCCTCAACTACAACCTGCGAAACTGTTACAGCGTCAACATGCACGGCGTGCGGCCCTTCGACCGTATCGTGTACAACAACTACGAATGCGACGGAATCAGGAATCCGCACAAGGCGTACGGATACCTGCGGACCCTCGACATGACCCAGGCGCTCAATACGTTTCTGGTGCTCGAGAACGCGGGCCTCATGCAACGGATCAAATGGCTGTTCAAGCGGCCGGTGGTGTGACGTCCGGACTTTCGAAAGGGACCGTATGAAGGAAAATCAGGTGATCGTCGCTCTGGATCTGGGTACGACCGGTAACCGCGCGATCGCTTTCGGGCGGGCTGGTAATATCGAGGCGCAGTCCTACCGTAAGCTGACCCAGCACTATCCGCGGGCGGGCTGGGTGGAACACGATCCGCTCGAGCTCTACACGACCGCCCTCTCGGCTTTGCGTGAGACGATCGAAATGGTCGGGGTATCGCGCATAGCCGCGATCGGCATCACGAACCAGCGCGAGACTTCAATAGTCTGGGATCGCTCGACCGGCACGCCGGTCTGCAACGCGATAGTGTGGCAGGACCGCAGGACGCATGAGCATTGCCTCAGGCTCGCTTCCCGCAGGCAATCGATCAAAAAAAAGACCGGACTTGTTGTAGATCCCTATTTCAGCGCTACGAAAATCGCCTGGATCCTCGACCTGGCCGATGCTGACCGTTCCCGCTCCTCACGGGGAGAGCTGCTCTTCGGCACTCCGGAGACATGGGTGCTCTGGAATCTCACCCGGGGAGCGGTTCACGCCACCGAACCTTCCAACG
>CAZGVZ010000565.1:0-3356 GCA_964529145.1 uncultured Fibrobacteraceae bacterium
CCTGCGCGAATCGGACAACCGCTTCCGTACGCCACGGGAGCCGCACGGACATGAGCTTCTTTGAAATCCTAATGCTGCTGTGCTTCGGCGTGAGCTGGCCCATATCCATTATCAAGTCGCTCCGCACCCGTATCGTCACTGGAAAAAGCCCGCTTTTCATGTGCATCGTCATGATCGGATACGCGAGCGGAGTCGCGCACAAGCTCGTTTACTCCCGCGACTGGGTGATCGCACTGTATGCGATCAACATGATAATGGTGCTGCTCGACCTGCTTCTGTATCTGCGTTTCGTAAAGAACGGGGATTCCACCGGGCTTCGCGCCGGTCCTGAACCCCGGCACTGAAAGAACGCGGATTCGCACCGGGCGGGAGCCCCCCTGTACACGCCTTCGATTTATAGGTCAGCGACCTTCTTCCCCTTCTCGAATACCGCGACCACCTTTCCGAGTTCCCGCGGTATGGAAATCCGCTGCGGGCACTTCGAAACACAGGCATTGCATCCCACGCACAGGGAAGCTCTGCCGTTATCTTTTGAACCGGAAAGCCTTGCCGGGCTCCCGGCGAGGCGGCGGTAGTTACGCGTGATCATCCACTGCATGAGCCTGCCGGGAAATCTCCCGCCCGCTCCGGAGGACTTGTTGTTGAGCAGGGCGAAATTCTGGGGGATGTCCACTCCAGACGGACACGGCATGCAGTAACGGCATGAGGTGCAGGGGACGACGACCTTTTTCCGATAGGTTTCAGCGAGCTCCCCGACGATCCGGTTCTCCTCGGGGGTCAACGAACCGATTCCGGAGAGCTCCGCGCTTGTGCAGTTGTCCTCCACCATTTTCCTTGTTCCCATGCCGCTCAGCACACAGGCGACCTCCGGCATATTCCACAGGAATTGCAGAGCCCAGTCCACAGGGGAGCGCCGTACCGGAGCCCCTCTGATCACCGCCATAGCCTCGGCGGGCGGATCGGCCAGCAGCCCTCCCTTGAGAGGCTCCATGATGACCACCGCGATCCCTTTTTCATGCGCGTACCGCATCCCCTCTGTCGTCGCCTGCATTCCGGTGTCCATGTAATTGTACTGGATCTGCGCCATGTCCCAGGGGTAGAAGTCTATGATTTCCTTGAATACCGGCAGCGTGTCGTGGAACGAAAAAGCGATATGCGTGATCTGTCCCCTGGCGCGTGCCTTCTCCATCTCGTCGATCAGCTTCAGTCTCCGCATTTTTTCGAAGCCCGCCCGGTTGAGCATGTGGAACAGGTAGAGGTCTATGCAACCGGTCTGCAGCCGTTCACACTGTTCGTCCAGATACCGGTCGAAATCCCCGGTTTTTCTGACGAGCACCAGCGGCAGCTTGGTCGCGATCTTCACTTTTTCACGGTAGCCGTCCCTGAGCGCCTTTCCGAGCACTTTTTCGCTCTGTCCCAGATGGTACAGCCATGCGGTATCCACGTAATTTATTCCGCGGTCAATACCGTAACGGATCATTTCGATCGCGGAACGTTCATTGACACGGGGAATCAATCCCGATGTCGGCAGACGCATGCAGCCGAATCCGAGCGCCGATACTTCCCACGGCAGGGATCCCATTTTTCTGTATTTCATGACTGCTCCGTACGAAGAGGTTATTGAATATCCAGACTGCATTGAACGACAGCGCCGCGCTCTTCCCCGGTCCCACCGGTTTTCCATTTTCCGTCAGGACGGATATCCGCGCCGATGGAGCCGTACGAGACCCGGTAACTGCCCGGCCCCTGCCGAGCCATCCTTTCGACCCGCCTGAGCCGCAGTTCCGTCTCCTGTCCGGTCATTACACCGAAGCCGTGGGGAGAGTTGAGATGGCGCGGCGTACCCTTGATCGCACTCCTCTCCTCGATGAATCGCAGATGACATTCGATCCGGTTTTCGACCAACCGGTTCGCTTCAGGTATCAGACCCCTGAACCGTTCGTCGATAAGCTCCCGGAAGGCGGCCTCGATATCTGCGCCGGTGCTGCTCCTTCCGCAGGCCGCGGCCGCGAGCATGGTAGTACCGGTGCCCGCGAATGGGTCGAGCACCCGGTCGCCGTAAAGGGAATACATGTTGATGAGCCGATAGGCCATCTCGAAGGGAAACGCGGCGCTCCGTTCACGCGCTCCTCCTGCGGGCATCCGTTGCGGCGTTCCCTTGAAATCCCAGGTTTCCGAAAACCAGCTATTGCGCTCCTCCCAGAACAGCGCGCTTTCCCTTCTCCTTTTTTTCAGGGCTTCGGAGGGGAACTCCCGTTTTACTCCCTTCCGGAACAATAGCACGTACTCGTGTTCGAGCGTAACGTAGGCGCCGGCGGGCAGCATCCCGGATCCCATGAACTTGTTGGGAGCGTTGGTCTGTTTGCTCCAGATGATCATCGGAAGAACATCGAATCCGGCGGCGCAACAGCCGGCTATGATGCGGGAGTGATTGGGAAAAAGCCTGAACCTTCCATCAACGGTACGGGTGGCGTCGCCTATATTGATGCAGGCGATCGCGCCATCGCCGAGCACCCGGTACAGTTCGCGCCAAACCCTGTCCAGCTCCAGATGCATGAACTCGAACGCACCCGTGCCGTCCCCCTCCGCCAGCGCCTTCGCCGCTCCAGCGGAGAGATCCGCGAAAAGAGAGTCCCACATGGATATCATAGGGTATGGAGGCGAGGTCACCGCAAGGCCGATGGAGCCGTCCCCGATAGCGTTCAGGTCACGCGCGTCGGCGCCCATGAAAGTATGGACGGTTTCGAACCGTTCGAGTTCCATATCGGTTTCTCCGGGTAGTTCCGGGTTGTTTTTGGGATACCTTAGTGTGTGAAAATAGTTCAGGGAAAAGCGGCCGCCGTCCGATGTATTGAATACTGTTCAAACGAACAGTATATTTCATATATAACCTCAGCTGCCCGGTTTACATTGGCGCATAACACTACAATATACTGATATAAAATAAGATAGGTCCTGTATCAAGAATGGAGTTCAAATGACAAGCGCTGAAGAACGAAACATTCCAGCCCGGGCTGCAGGCCCGGGTATCGGAAAACCCACGAACTCTCTTAAGCCCTGTAAGGGCGGAGCATGTTTCATGGGTGCGATCAGCGATCATTATCGAAGGTTTCGAGGAGAAGTCGTGGGGGTTTTTTATCATCCAAGGTCGAATACGATGAAAGGTATCCATGGGATTTACGGGAGGATGTGTCGCCCCTTCAGGGCTGAAGACCATGATTCTGCAATTCCACCCGGGCCTTCAGCCCGGGCTAATATGTCGTGCGCTTTCAGCGCACCGAAGGCCGGTCGGATTCATTGCACAAGGATTCCCGACTCCTCCCGGACACGGCAGTGGCCGGGATCTTCTTCCGGAC
>CAZGVZ010000566.1:0-1577 GCA_964529145.1 uncultured Fibrobacteraceae bacterium
CCCGCTCCGCTGATGCCCACGAGGGCGATCATCTCCCCTTTTTCCACCGTAAAGTCCAGGTCCCGAAGCACGGGAAAGGACCCGTGGTCATCGGTAAAACTTTTACAGAGCTTCTCGACTACAACGATTTTTTCGGCCACGTGCTGTTTCTCCTACTCGTATCGGATCGATTCCGCAGGCAGCAGTTTCGACGCTCTCCATGCCGGATAGAGCGTCACCATCCAGCAGATCAGATTGGCCGTAAGGTACACGGCGATCACGTCCAGGACCCTGACCAGGACCGGAAGAGTGTTGATGAAATAGAGGTCGCCCGGTATCGGTATGAACCGCCATTTGTATTGGGCAAGGCAGAGGGCTACGCCCAGGCCGACCCCGACAGTGGAACCGATGAAACCGATCACCACTCCGTTCGCCATGAAAATGCGCATGATCGCGCCCGACGATGCACCCATGCTCATGAGGATGCCAATTTCCCGTCTTTTTTCGAGAATCATCATGATGAGGGATGAAATGATGTTGAATGCCGCGACCACCATGATCAGCGAAATGACAACGAAGATGATGAACCGTTCGAGTTTCATCCATTGAAAAAGGGAGCGGTTCTGCATCTGCCAGTCGATGGCCCGGTAAGGGTAGCCGCCGATGAAGGTGCGAACGCTTTCGGCTATCCTGTCCGAAGCGAAGAGGTCGGTGGTTTTTATCTGTAAACCTTCCACGCCGCGCATGTTGAGCAGGTTCTGCGCGGATTCGATCGAGACGTACACGAGAGTGAGATCGTATTCGTACATTCCGGTCTCGAACACGCCGCTTATCGTGAAACGGGCCATCTTGGGCACAGGGTCGATTTCCCCTTCGACCGGAGCGAGGCTCATAAGGACCAGTTCCGCTCCGTCCCTCACTCCCATCTTGTCGGCAAGTCCTTTCCCGATGAGTATTCCGGGAAATCTTCGACCCCGGTCGGAAACTGTGCTGTCGAGGTTGAATTCGCCCCATTGCACCTTGTCTTTCAGGTCCGTGACCAGCGCCTCCAGGGAGTCGTCGATGCCGGTGAACATGACTCCCTCCTGTATCTGCTCGCGCTCGACCGCGCCTTTTCCCGTAATAAAAGGCGCGGCTGCGACTACGTCCGGGTGTCGCATTACGACCTCACGAAGCGAATCGGGGTTCTCGATGCTCTCGCCGTGATACTGCATGATCCTGGCGTGGGCTATGGTACCGACGATCCGGTCCCTCACCTCCTTTTCGAAGCCGTTGGCGATGGCGAGGGCTATGACGAGCACGAAACTGCCCAGACACACACCCATGGCGGTGATGTACGAGATCCACGAAATGAATCCGATCTTCCTCTTGCCGCGCAGGTAGCGGACGGCGATGAACAGTTCCATTGGACCCACGGTCATCCTTCGGTTGAGGTCATTCGGGCCGCATCAGGGGGAACAGGATGACGTCGCGAAGGGTCGAGGCATCGGTCAGCAGCGCGACGATACGGTCGACTCCCATTCCCCAGCCCGAAATGGGCGGCATGCCGAACTCCATGCACCGGAGGAAATCGTTGTCTACCTCCATGGTCTCGGTGG
>CAZGVZ010000566.1:1587-3337 GCA_964529145.1 uncultured Fibrobacteraceae bacterium
CGACCGGGTCTATGAGCTCGCTGTAGGCATTGACCACCTCCCAGCCGTTGACCACGAGCTGAAAGCGATCGACGACCAGCGGATTCCCGTCGTTTTTACGCGCGAGCGGCGAAAGATCGAGCGGGTGGTGTGTGATGAACGTCGGATTGATAAGTGAAGGCCTCGACACCTTTTTGTAAAGAAGGTCGATGAGTGTGCCGCGGCCCGCCTTTGCCACGTCGACATCGGTTTCGAGCCGGATATCCCGGTCCGCGATGGCGGACATGAGGGCATCGCGGGTGGCGCACGCGTCGATGTCGATGCCGCAGTCACGGAGGATGAGTTCCCTGAACGAAAACCGGGGCCACTCGCCGTCAAAATCGATCTTCGTCTCTTCGTAGGTCAGTGAAAGTCCTCCGTTGATCTCCCGGAGGAGGTGTTTGAAGAGCCTCTCGGTGAAATCCATGTTGTCGACATAGTTCCAGTAGGCGCAATAATACTCGAGCAGGGTGAAATCAGGCAGATGCGACGCGTCCATACCTTCGTTCCGGAACGATCGCGCGAACTCGTATACTCTGTCGAATCCTCCAGCGATCGCCCTTTTCAGATAGGTTTCAGGCGCGATCCGCAGGTAGATGTCGATATCGAGTGCGTTGTGGTGTGTCAGAAACGGGCGCGCCAGCGCACCGGTCGCCTTGTTCGTGAGCACCGGAGTGTCGATCTCCATGAAACCGTTGTCGTCGAGGAAATTTCTGATTGTCCTGATGATCCTGGTACGTTTGATGAACCGGGCCCGGGATTCTTCGGACATGATCAGGTCGAGATACCTTTTCCGGAGCCGCAGTTCAGGGTCCGTGATACCATGAAATTTCTCGGGCAGCGGCCGGAGCGATTTCGAGAGAAAGGTAAAGTCGTCGATATCGATCGTCTTTTCACCGGTTTTAGTCGTGATGACAGTGCCGGTCACTCCGATGAAATCACCGACATCCAGCAACCGTTTCACCTCTTCGAACCGTTCGCCGATCTTGTTCTTCTGGACCGCGAACTGCATTCTCCCATCGAGGTCATACAGATGTCCGAATGCCAGTTTCCCGAAAAAACGCAGGGAAATGATGCGTCCGGCGACGCGAACGCTCCGGGTGTCGTCCGGAAGCTGAGCGGCTTCATGCAGGCGGTGGGTCCTTTCGAAACGTTCCGCGTAAGGTTTGTGTCCGGCTGCTCCGATTCCGGGAATTTTGTCCCTGCGCACCTGAATCTGTTCATTGTCGTCGTGAAGCGGGTCTGACTGATTCTCCATGCCGTAGTCCGGAAGTGAGTGGTCCCATGAAACATTCTACCCGGGTAGAGGATTTCCCCTTCGAGGTGAAAATGAAGCTGACGGATGTGTGCTGCGAAATCGCCCGACATACCTCCCGGGTATGTCTGCGCTTCCAGCATTCCGTCGACCTCGACATCCTCCTCTCAACGCAGGGAATCGCTCGATTCGGGTCTTGAAAGCACCTTGTCACATTCACTCATTTCGGCAAGGCCCGGGCGGAAATTTATCCGTTTGCGAAGAACCACTGCGAGTCGTAATAACAAATCATTACGGCTAGGGGTGGCGGCACCGCTGATGGACCTGAACCCGGCTGCTGCAGAAAACCGGAATGTGTGGAGGCAGCCTAAAAATAGTATAACCCATGTGACAATACCACCAGTTCCGGAGAACGGACTCTCCCCTGTCCCCAGCTTTTACCCCACTTATGGTGGAAGGGAGCCGGACCCCTAACCC
>CAZGVZ010000567.1:0-1024 GCA_964529145.1 uncultured Fibrobacteraceae bacterium
TCGCCCGAAGCGATCCGGGATTCGAGTTCACTGTACTGGAGTAGATGATCCCTGATTATGGAAGAATCGAGTGATGACGCATTGCCGCTCCCGAAGATCATCGTGATGGATAAAAATGCGCCCAGTCCGAAAACGGCCTTCAGGTTCCGATCCGACCTCGCACCGCGCCGGTGAGCGGAGCCCGGAGTCTCATCGTTTCCGGTCTGGTGCGATAAAGGAAATGAATGAATTGAATGAAAACAGCCCATGAGTCTCCCCCTCCGTATGTTCCATCCAGCCTTGGCCGTGAATGTTCCGGCCTGCCGTTCGATCCGTTCGCCGCTACCCTGCGCTGCAGCAGGGCATCGAACCTGAGGATCGACAATGCATTATCAGGAAATTGGCTCGAAGTGTCCGTCCGCGGCGGATCGCGATGAGGATACCTCGGTTTCGTCCGATTCCGGTCATTACTCAATATAATATACGATTGTAGCCGGAATAATGCACCCGCCTTGCCAAATCCGGTATGTGAACAGGTGAACGTACACCCGGCATTCGACACTGGGGCGGGAGAGCCGCACAAACAAGATATTTGCGTCGAAAAGAGTAATCGGGTACCGAACGTTCTCTTCGACCACTCCGGATAATTGCGCGAAGCATCGGTGAGATCCGGCCCGGTTATTGACATGAGAAAGTATCCGGCTCCCTTCCACCATAATTGGGGGAAGGGCTGGGGATAGGGGTGCTGTCATTGCCCACCCTGATCTTAATGGCACCTGTAGATATTCATCTTTCATTCCCGCCCGGCTCCCTTCCACCATAATTGGGGGAAGGGCTGGGGATAGGGGTGCCGTCACGGACAATGGACCAATCCTGTTCCCGGCGTCACCTCTTCACGAATATGCCCAGGCACGCCGCGGCTTCCTTGTCCGTAAATAAAATCTCGTAAAGAACAACGCCGTTCGCGTCCGGTGCTCCGAGGCTGAAGGTGTGCGAACCGTCGATTACCCTGTCCGCGAGCTTTCTTCCGGCTCCTGTCAGGAGC
>CAZGVZ010000567.1:1034-3335 GCA_964529145.1 uncultured Fibrobacteraceae bacterium
CCGCACACGGGCGACGCTCCGGCATGAGGTAAAGACCATGGAATTACCGGTACACGCTATTCTCACCCGTTCATTTCCTTTCCGGGCCCGCTCCGGCGCGTATCTCATCCGGGAGTCGTCATAACAGCCGATCGGCCGAGTCGAAACGACGATATTGTCGAAAAAGCGCTCCTGGAGTTTCGGCGAACCGGAATTCCAGTAATTCTCGAAAAAGACCGCGTTGATCGCATAGCGGTCGAACGTCCCGATGAAATCGAGCCCGGTCCTCGCGGCTTCGAGGTTGCCGTCGACCCAAAACTCCTGAACCCCGTTCGACTGCGCGGGATCGTTGAGTTTGACATGCGCTTCGATGCACCACCAGCGCCCTGAATTCACGGAAGAAAAAATCGGCGTCGTTCCCGCCTTGTTCCCCAGCCAGTTAAGTCTGTCGAAATCGTTGTATTTCGCACACACGACGTTTCCCTCGTCATCCACGCAACTCGCCGGGTCGATAAGAAGATGCTCCCGGTCGTCGCTCCAGAGATGGGCGATCATCGCCTGCCGCCAGTCCGCGGCATCCGGGAAACAGGTGGCCCGCGACAGTTTGGCCGGACTGCCGCTCCAGCCCTCCTTCATCCGCAGGTACATGCGGTAGTAAATTTCGCGAAAATCCTCATCGGGCCGTATGCCCTGTTTGTTCATGTAATTTACCGGGTTTCTGCCGAAAGCGAGTTTGAGACTTCCGGCACTTACCTCCCCCTCCTGGAAGCGGACCCGCATGGCACGGGAACCGTTCAGACCTGCTCCGCCGACATTCGCGAAATCCCCGTCATTATCGTCGTATTCGAAATATCTCCCCGTCTTTACGAGCGATCCGGTATCTTCGAAATCGTCGCAGAAGATCCACTCGGGATGACGTTCCCGGAAACCGTCACATTCGCCGGATAAGGCTGAAGCAGGATTGAGACCGATCAGCAGTAAAGCACAGATGGAAGGTGATCGCATCGGGGAATCCTTTCAAAAAGGACTGTATCATACAGTATACATCAGGAGCCCTGAAAAATGTGCCTGTTCCCCAATATGGTGAGAATGCTATATTTTGAACTGTTTCCCTGGTCCGGAGTCCCTTCGACCACAGAGCCGGGATTCGTCTTCCAATTCTATGACCCGGAGACGATCATTGCAACGTTTTTTCAGATCACGGCAGAAACGCTCATGACTTTTTTTATCAGAACGGATCAGGACTGCGGGAGGCAAATCGGTCCTGTAGCGCGCCCTCCGTGAGTTCGGCGCCAGGATGGCGACACCCACAAATCGGAGTGTTCAGGAATCGCGCGATTGCGATGCGGTTTTAGAATCAGGATAAAATGGTTCTCCACCTGCGGGGTGAAGGATAAATTTTCGCAAGCGAGAAACAGGAATCGGTCTACCCTGCCCGAGCCGGAATTCCTCCGTCCTATCGCACGATCAGGGTATCGATCATCATCCTGAGATTCATCCGCATCAGCGGAATGGTATGGGAAAGGCTGTCGATTTCTCTCCCGCATCTCCTCGAAACACTTTCTGAGATGGACTCTGAAATCGGTAAAGTCGAAAATCGCGGCCATGGGTTCCCTTTCCTTTCAGGATGGGCGGACACTTTTGTCGGGCTCCGGCGAGGATTCAACTGCCACGGCTGGAAGTCGTGAATGATTCTTACCGAAGCAGGTAATCGATTCCGGCGCGACCGGCGAACCCTATCGGTAAGGACTCGTCCGATCAAGATAAATAGTGTATACGCTGCCCGACCGGTTACTTTTAACCGATAAGATAGTCTTCGCTATACCGCCGTGACAATAATTAGATTTTTATCGTCCCGGCAGACCGGTGGCGCTTACCGGGAACGAACTATACATTATCCGGTAGTCGAATGCGGATCATGTGTCCGGGCGAGAGAGGCGGTGAAGACACACGGGCTGAAGGCACATGCCGCACGACAGGTAAAAACACGGGGTACCGCCTTGAATCCGGACACGTCAATTTGACAAAAGGATGGAGCAAGTGACTACCTTACGCTCGCCGGGGTATTGGCGGGATCGTCCGGGTTACACCATATCATTTCAATTGGGAATCCAATTTTTCGGCGAGCTGTTTCCGGAACACCGCCCTCCCCCGCAACAACGGTTCCAGATCGATTTGCCGTATCGAAACGTTGGTTTTTCCATCTATGAAAGTCCACGTCGCCTCCAGATGCGCGAAAATTATCAAGAATGCATTTTCATAGGGTTTTTATAATGCCTGAACGGTGACTGACATTCCTGCTTTACAATCTTTTCATTGATT
>CAZGVZ010000568.1:0-3330 GCA_964529145.1 uncultured Fibrobacteraceae bacterium
TCCAGTTTGCCGTCGTCAAGCACAGCCCCCGGAGCGATCTCCCAGTTGCCGCCGTAATATTTCCCGTTTCCGACAAGTATGAAATAGGCTGTGTGCCTGGAGCCGTCATCAATGGTGAAATGTATCGGCCGAAACGGATATGAAAAAAACGAGACCAGACCCTGCAGCGCGTATCCTGCGCCTCCGAACATCTTTTTGAGAAAGGATGAATCCGCTTTCTGAATGACATGTGCGTCGAATCCCACACCCGCGACCGCCCCGAAGTACCGGTCGTTGATTTTTCCGAGATCGATGAATCGCGGAGTACCGTCAGCGATCAGCTGGCATGCCGCCCCGATATCGGCCGGAATATCCATCTGTATCGCGAATACGTTTGCCGTACCCATGGGAATGATCCCCAGAATCGTCCCGGTTCCGGCGATACCGTTGATCACCGAATTGACCGCTCCGTCCCCTCCGGCGGCAATGACCAGCTCATAACCCAGTTTCGCGCACCGGCGGGCCTTTTCGGCCGAATCCGCAGGGCTTTCGGTCCCGATAGGCTCCGCATCTATTCCCAGGCCTCTCAGGATACCCGTGATCCGTTCTGTCGTTTCTTGTGGAGAAAGCGCCTTTTCACGGGGGCTTTGTCTCATTCCGAGCACCCGTCTCATGAACCAGTTGCCGCGCATTCCCTTTCCTGCTTCAGGATTGTAAAGCAGGGCACTGCGGCCCCTCACCGCGGGTCGGGGCGCGGCCAGCCGTGTCGCCGCCGACCTTTTCGAAGGTTCGTCGCTGACGAGAAATGAGACGCCTTCATCGTCCACCGGGATCCATTCGCACAGTTCCTCCGCAGGCGCCCCGGCCCTGAAAAGGTCGATCAGAAAATCCTGAAATGAACCTGTCTTTTCCGGATGCTGCTTGTAAAGTAATCCCGCAGCGTCGGCCACCCTGGAAGAGGCGGCACACATCGCGAATACAGCGGACCGGACCGGGATATGGCCGCCCCCGGCCGAAACCGGTGCCTCCGGTTCCAACCGGACGCCGCGATGGTAAGGAATGCCGATCGGTTTTCCATATTCCGGGAAACGCTCCCAGCAGGTCGAGAGCCGCTCGGGGGAGACCAGTACCGCTTCGGAAAAGATGACGATAAATCCCTCTTCGGCCGCCCGGTCGTCAGCCGGTTCACTTTTCGAGGCCGTCAGGAGTTCGGTGAAGGCGGCCAAACCGCTTATCCTGCGTCGCACCCGCCTGAAACAGAGAAGACTTTCGATCTCCGGGGGACCGATGACGTAAATATCGTCAACGATGCCGCTCTGATCGAGGTTTCGTATGGTCCAGTCGAGCAATGGCCTTCCGTGAATCAGGAAAGATTCGTCGAAGCTTCTCGTTTCGCCGGGTTTCGACGACGCGGCAAGTATGATCGCGGTTTTCATCGATCCTGTGTTCCTTCCCCGGGACATGGTCCGGAAACAAAATGTCCGTTTCGCGCAAGATCGTCCAATTTACTTATACTAGAGTTTATGTCGTCGATTATTTTTTCGAATTCCCCCGGTGCTACCGCCGTTCCTGAGGAAACGGCATACCCCCGTACGAGAAGCGAGGAGGCGAGCATGACGCATTCGATCCGCAGAACCGCCCCCATCAGCGCAGCGTCGCGAACCCCGGGCCGGCCCTCTCCTGAAGCGATTTCCATGATGGAGTCCACAAGCCGGTCGAAAAACCTGTTCTCACTCATTTCAGGGGGGTGTCCTGTCCCTTTGACGATATCCCTGACCACGGAAATCCGTGCGTCCACCGAAAGCAGGCGCTGTTCCAGTACATCAGTCAGTTCACGCGTGCGAGAAGCTCCCGAACATCGCCTTAACACTTCACTGTAGTGTGAAAACGCATACAGCAGTTCTCCCGCCTCCATCACGAGTATGTCCATGTAGGTATCATAGCGCATGTGAGTCGTTTCTCCACAGGTATGCTTCCTGCCCCGTATGAAAAAAACAGCAATGCGGGTGCCAGTGGCCCTCGGATTCATCTGTATGGAAATCGCGGCTGTTGCCGCAGCGGGTTCTCTCCGGGTGACCCGGAGAGCATCTTCTTTGGAGAAAGGAATCCGGCCGGGTGAGTCCTCCGGTTCCCGGTTACGAGAAGAATTTTCCAGTAATGAAGTCTGCGCTCCGATGATCCTGAGAGCCGTCCTTCATCTCTGCTCCAGGGGCATCAGCGTCGGTCCCTCTATTATGTCGCCCCTTGTCGTGTAGCGGCTGCCGTGGCACGGACAGTCCCAGGTGTTCTCGCCGTTGTTCCAGCGAACGATGCATTTCATATGGGCGCATTCCGCGTTGCATTTGTGCACCGCACCGAGCGGGTCGCGATATAACGCCTTGTGGCCGCCGTAGCGCTTTTGTACTGCGGCCTCACCGGGGGCGATCGGTTCCCGATCCTCCTCCCGGGTCGTGAGGTCTGCCATACGCGCCTTTCCGTGCCCGGAATCGCCGCCGGTCGATTCCGGTTTTTCCACAGGTTCGAAAGGTGCGGGTCTATACAGATCCGCGTAGCGGTTTCCGCGCCGCATGATCTCATCGGTCAAAATCATGCCGGCGAGCGTCCCCATCACCAGACCATCCCCGGAAAAACCGGTAGCAATATACATGTGCGAATGAAAGGGGCTGGGTCCGATGTGGGGCAGAGAATGCGAAAAGGCATAGCGCTGCGCCGACCAGTGATACCGTACTTTTCCGGTGAGAAACCGGTCGCTCGCGTACTTCAACAGCGACCTGAGAGATTCCTGCGGATTACCTTGCCCCACGCGGTGATCCTTTCCTCCGATGATCAGCAGTTCGGTTCTGTCGGGCAGGGTCAGGGACCGGAAGTACTCATAAGGGTCGCCCGTATTCCAGAACAAACCGTCGAGTGGAGGGAACGGGGATTCCACCGCAATGCAGTACGAACGCTCGGTAGACAGAGCGCTCTGCAACGGATGTATGCCGAGAGGCGTGTGTGTCGCGAGGAGAACGTCGCGCGCACGCACCGCCGCGTTGCCGGTGTGCAGCTTCCACGTCTCCCCCTCGCTGATTTCGACCACCGGAGTTCCGGTGTAGATTCTGGTCCCTTCACCGTGTATCGCCCTTGCCAGACCGTTGCAGTAAGCGACCGGGTGGAACCTTCCCTGACGTTCCACACGGAAACCCCCGTCAGTCGCGAATGGAAGCGGTACCCTGTCCAGCATCCTGACCCGCAGACCTCCGCGTTCCGCGGCCTCGAATTCCCGTTCGACCTCAGAGGCGTTCCCGCCGTTTTCCGAAAAATAATATCCGTCAACTCTGGAAAACCCGCATTCGATACCCGTCTCTTCCA
>CAZGVZ010000569.1:0-3315 GCA_964529145.1 uncultured Fibrobacteraceae bacterium
GGGGTCGTCGGGCATATTGTACGAGAGATAATTGATTTTATCCATGATGCCGGGGAGCGAAGAGAATCCGCCCACGAACCGGTTATGGGCGCGTTTGACAAGGGAAAGGCGTGCCCCGGCTCCGAATTCCCCGAACCGGTAAGAGGCCGTTGAGACGATCCTCGAGGTTCCGTCACGGGACGAGAAACCCAGATCGCCAAAAAGGGAAAAGGTTCCCGCGCCCTGAACCGGTTGAAAGGGAGGGGCGATCGGCCGGTAAAAACCCTCGTTTTTCATCCGGTCGTCGAGAATGCTCCCGTAGATTCTGCCGAGACTGAAAAGCGGCCGGTGCATGCCTTCGTCGACATAGCCTTGCGGTTTCGCGGAAAAAGAGAAGGCTCCCTCACGGCCGCTGCGCTCATCCGTGGGCTTGATGCCCGATGATTCGAGTTCACCGGTGATGTACTCGTCGCCGAAATAATGCTGAAGGACCGCGACGTGGCGGCGGGTGATGTAAAGGGGCGCGGTAGGCTCCTTGTTGGGCTGGATCATGGTGGTAAGCCCGGAACGAAGGTCGACCCCTTTTTTCTGGGCGATGTTCCGGACATCTATGGTACCTCCAAGGGCCTGAAAACCTGTCTCGCCTGTCTTGCCCTCGGCCACGGCGCTAACCGAACCGCTGTCCATTTCACCGACCGCGTTCGCGGTATAGATGGTCAGATGAGCGTTGCTTATCCCCTTCGCGAAAACTCCTCCGCTGAACAGCGTCAGGTTCACGTCGGTAATGGTGCGGTCGCCCTCTTTTCTGTCGGCGATGTTCAGCAGCGCTTTTGAATTGGAACCGACGATCACCACGTTGCCGGCTCCGAACTGAAGGATCAGTTTCGTCTGGAAAAACGTTTCCACAAGGTCGTTGTCGTCGAGTCTGTCGCCCAGGGCGCACTTTTCCCAGGAGCGCTTCTGCGAGCGCTGGACCCGTGCCGTTCCATCGAGTCCTGTTACCGTGAACGCTTCCTGGGCAAAGGCTGCAGGAGCGGCCAGAAGGACTACCAGTGCATATCTGGGTATGATCGTCATCATTATGCCGAAATGGACATGTCCGGTTTCAGGTTCGTTATACCGGTGCAGCAAGGCATCCGTTAAAAAACCACTTCCAGGGATTTAACACCACAAAACCACCGGCTCTGCCGATGGAGCAACACGATCCCCTGGAATGCAATGCATTCATCCTGTTTACGCAGGCTGTTGCCCGCTGGTTGAATCCGGTACGGAAGTGCGTTCCGGATCGATGCCGCCGGGGCGAAAACGGTAACAGAGCTGCCCGGAGCTGATTAATTATACATATATGCCCGGAACCCGCGCAGTGGTTTCGAGGGTCCGAAATGCGCTGCCCGGCGCACGACGAACAGGATATACTGCCGCGAACGGAACCATGAGCCCGGTGGTGGGGAGAAACGGCGTCTTTGGAAGCGATGCTCCGGTCGTCTGATCCGGACGGCGCCCCGCGGGCGGGTGGCTGTCCGTGAAGTGCTCCGGAGATCCGGATGTTCCTGCGCAGCGCGGTTTTCGCGAAAAGGATCCGCTACTGATTCTGGCTCTGCCCGACCTGGGCCTGCAGTTTCCGCGCCCTGGCAAGGCCTTCCTTTGAAAAAGCGAAGGCGCTCAAGGGTGTTTCTTCGGCGCCTTCCTTCAGGATCTCCTCGCCGAAGTACTGTGTGAGCTTGAATTCCCTCATGAGGAGCTTTTTCGCCATTTTCCTGTCCCCTTCCACATTGATGATGAAGTCGCCGGTTTCGCCGCTGACAAGCTGGACTTTTGTACCGTAATCGTAAATGAAATCGATGTCCTCAACGCTGATTTTCCTGTCGCCTTCTGCGGTTTTGAGCTCCATGGTGGGGAGCGACTGCACTTTTCCGCTGACGCCGTATCCGTTGCCTTCGATATAGCCGCTGGAGAGAAACTGAAGATTGACGCTGGCGACAATTTGTTTTTCGGGCTGGCCGGGCGATTTGCGCGTCAGGTTGCAGTCGTGATTGCCCAGAAAAATGGACCAGAACCGCGCTTCGCCCTGCTTGCCGGTATTGCTCAGGTAATGGATCTTTTTTTCGAGTATGCTTCGTGCGAACGGGGTCGCGACTGTGAATACGGAGAGAATAAGGGCCAGAAAAACCGTCCGTTGTCGGAACATAGGGACCTCCATGATACTGTATTGATGGTGTAACAAACGTTTTCGCTCATTATGGACGCTTCATCCGGCCAAAGCGCGGCGGATCGCCTTCTTTCCCGGTGGTCGGAAGCGCCTTGCCCGGTGTATAACTCAGGTATTAAATATAAGCATTTCGTGGAACGGGTGCCAGTATATGGTTGGCGGGGGGTCGTATGCCGTACGAGGGATCCGGCCCTTGCGAATATTTCATCGTGTGCGGGGGAGCGGAAACACGGTCCCGCTTCGGTCCTTTTTATGCCTTAACGGTATTTCCCTCCAAAACCCGGAACGTGCGTCTTTGACCAGTTTCAGATGGGGCGTCTGTCCCCCGTCGAAAACGACGAGCTCTTTTTCCGAGATGATCGTCTTGCCGAACAGCGTGAGGGACAGTTTCCGCAGCGAGCGGTATTGAAGGACAAGGAAATTCTTGATTTTCTCGAAATCCTCACGCGTTTCGTTGAACGTGAAGAAGAGCGAGCCGATTCCGTATCCAGCAAGGTGTTCGTGAATATTGACCGGCAGTTGTTTGATCTGACGCAGCCGGCTGTAACTGTTCTTCGCGTAGATGGAATAGCGGTCGGTGAAGAGGATATAGTGGAACCTGGCTTCAGGAAAGAGTTTCCGTAAAGGTGTGAATAGATTTCCGGTAAGGTCGTCACAGTCGATATTGATTTTTTCGAGTTTGCTTTCAAGGACCAGGATGTGCCGTTTCCCGCTGTACCGGTAATCGAAGAAACCGTCCAGCTCCTTTATGTTTTCATATCCGTATTTTCCTTTTCCGGTGCGCCGCAGAATGACGAGATTGGGGTACTGACGAATTTTGAGGATATATTCGTCGGTATTGGAGATGATGAAATCCTCGCGGTGTTGCGGATCGAAATTCTGGTCGAAAATGCCCCCGGTTTTGCCTCGTTTGCTGAGGTGTTTGAGGAAATATTTGGTAACCCGGCGCGCGATCCTCTCACCGATTTCGCCGAGAATGTTTCCCTCGGAGCGCTGATCGAAGGGGTAGGTGGAATCGAGAAGGTCGGCGACTGTGAAAAGGATATAGCTGCAATCGTTGATACAGTATTCGACGATGATCTTTTCCTGGGCCGGGCGGTTGTCGTTGATGGAATCGTTGAGATTGT
>CAZGVZ010000570.1:0-3308 GCA_964529145.1 uncultured Fibrobacteraceae bacterium
ATCCAATTGTAATTCACCAATTATCCTTTTTTGTCAATGAACACTAAAAATTCATTTTTTATTCCGCCCGCTGCAAAGGCTGCAGGCTTCGTCTTATTCGACGGCCATTTTTTCAATAATATGACCTTTTCATGCGCCTTGCTGCATCCTTTTCGCCCGGGCTCGTTACAAAACTGCCAGTCCGAAAGCAGCAAATTCTATGATCGCACCGATACTCTCCGTTTTCCTTCTCGCCACCGCCATTTTCACTCTCTTTCTCATCGGCAGAGCGCTCTCGATACCGGTCAGAAGAGAACAGTGGGACGACGACACGGAAAACGTTTCGGTGGTCATTCCAGTGCGAAACGAAGCTGCTCATCTTCCGGAACTGATCGCGTCACTGGAAAGGCAGGTCTATACCGCGGAAATGGAGATCATATTCGTCGATGATGGATCGGAGGACGATTCGGTGTCCGTGATCCGAAATGCCCAGTGCACGAGTCCGCTAACCATACGCCTTCTCTTCTCCGACCGGGAAAACAAAAGAAAGCTCACGAACAAGCAACTCGCGCTCGATCACGGAATACGTGAGGCGCGGTTCGATCTGGTCGCCTGCACCGACGGTGATATGCGTGCAGCCGAAAACTGGCTTTCCGCACTTGCCGGCATGATGCGGTCCGGGCATGATCTCGTCTACGGTCATACGGTGATGGAAAGCGGCAAAAATCTTTTCACGATCCTGCAATCTTTTCAACTCGAATCACTTTTTTCCGTCGCCCTGTTGTTTCATTATATGGGTATCACCGGTTCCTGCATGGGTAATAATCTCATGATCCGAAGGAGCTCCTTTCTCGAACGCGGCGGATTCGATTCCATCGGGTACACGATCACCGAAGATCGCGCCTTGTTGCGTCATTTTCGAAATAGTGCAGGTTCCACCGCTCCGGTGGTTCCTTTTTATCCCACCGCATGGACCACTCCGCACCGCTCGATCGCTCTTTTCTTCCAACAGGTCCAAAGGTGGGCTGTCGGTGGATTCAGTAATGGACGCAATCTCATGGTTTCCTTCGTTCTCTTTTATATTTTTTCTGCCGCATCCCTCGTCTGTGTTTTCGGAGCCGCCGGTACGCTGAATCGATCTTTGTCGGCCTTGAATGGCATTCTCTTCTGGGTCCTTTTGAGCATAGTGTTTGTCAGGAACAAGTCTTGCGTTTCTCCTCTTCTGTTCCCGGTATATTGTCTCTTTCTCATAATGGAATTGCTCGTCCTGCCTTTCGGCCTCGTCCTGAGAAAAGAGGTGATCTGGAAGGGAAAGCGGGTTTGAGGGTTTAATGAAACCGATATTATTACATTATTATGTAACGAATCGCTGCAATGCCCGATGCAGATTCTGCTCCATCTGGACTGAACGACTTTCCATGATGTGAAGGTCAACCTTCTTCTTGCCCGGAAAAGCGGATGCAGATTCGTTGATTTCACCGGTGGAGAGCCGCTGCTTCATCCCGATCTCCCCGGTTTTCTGAGGGAAGCGAAAAAGCTGGGCTTCATCACCTCTATCACCACCAACTGTATACTGTTCCCTTCGAGAGCGGGCGAACTTGAAAAGAGCATCGACCTTCTTCATTTCAGTCTGGATGCCGATACCGCTCAGCGGCATGATGCCATTCGCGGAGCAGCTTCCTTTGACCATGTGATGCGAAGCATCCCTTTGGCACTGCGGCTCGGCATGGTCCCCGATTTGCTGTTCACGTATACCGACGACAATATCGATTGTTTCGAAGGTGTCGCCCGGCTGGGGCGCGAGCACCGCCTTATGGTGCTGCTCGACCCTGTTTTTTCAACCGACGGACGAGACCGGATTGCCCCTGCGACCCATCTCAAAGCACTCGATTTCGCGCGTATTCCGGGAGTCTATCTCAACAAGGCACACCTTTCCCTTCGCAGGGCGGGTGGTAATCACATAAGCAAACCTGTGTGCAGGGCGGTTCAGTCCACTATAGTCATATCCCCCGATAATTTTCGAGTATTCCCCTGCTTTCATCACCGTTGCCTGTCATTACCGACACCCGAATCATTCCGAAAAAAAAACCGGTCCGCCAAGGCAGCAGAGGCACTGGCGATGCAGGGCAAATATTCTTTTTGCGAAGGATGTCACATCAACTGCTATTTCGACCCTTCCTATAATTATCTTCCTAACCGTTTATTTTTTCAGTCCTTAGCCGCGAAATTCTCTTATATTAGTATGAAATATTTCATTTATGGTCATTTTCGTCAATTTTTACGATTATATTTACGTGCAGCGGGAAAATGTGAAAAGAGCGCCGGCTCCAATCCGAGTTGAGCGATTCTTTTGGAGTGGAAAGACATTGAGTGAAGATGATTGCAGAAAGCGCGAATATGTCCCGGAAAGTAGATCGAGCATTTCTGCAGTGACCTATTCGCATGCAGCTTCCGCCTCACCCGCGAAGGGGAATCGCGTAACACAGGTCTAATCCTATTGCGCCAAAAAGGAATCTGAATTAATTTATTGTGGTCGCAATAGGGGGAAAATTCTTCGAGGCGGGTTACGTTTTAATCGAATAAACGGAGTATTGCCTGAATTGGAGCACCCAATGCCGGTTATCACTGACAAATTGTCCCTCAGGTTCATTACCCTCCTGTCCCTGTATCTTGTTTCGCACGCCGCGATCGTTTCCGTTCCCCAGAATTTCAAGACGATCAATGCGGCAATGCTCTCTGCAAAAAAAGGGGATACGGTATTCGCTGAACCGGGCACTTATCACGAGCAGGTGTATTTAGCACCGGAGGTGACCTTGCTCTCACGGTCGCTTTTCAAAGCTATCATCGACGGCAGAGGAAGAGGCTCGGTTGTTACTCTCGGTAACAATTCAACGATTTCGGGTTTCGAAATCAGGAACGGAACCATCGGCATTTTTACAACCGCAAACGGCGCCTCGATCTCGCAATGCCGAATCGTGTACAATCAGCAGACAGGCATCATGTGCGTGGGTAATCTGCCCAGAATCGAGGACAACCTTATCGTGTACAACAAGGGTTCCGGAGTCCAAGGCTGGGACATCCGTACCACGACCTCTTCCATCAATCACAACACCATCGCATTCAACAACAACCACGGTGTCTCGGTAGGCGGCAATTCGAGTGTCATTCTGGAAAACAACATCATCGCCTACAACAACCAGTTCGGGCTGAAACCGTCGGAAGAGACCGTGAGAATCCAGATGATCAACAACGTTTTTTTTCAGAACGCGAAATTCACGACCGTTTTACCAAGCGATAATTTCGCCTTTAACCCGATGTTTCTTGATGCT
>CAZGVZ010000571.1:0-3298 GCA_964529145.1 uncultured Fibrobacteraceae bacterium
CCGGTTTCGATCATGCGCTCATCCGGCGCTCCGGTCGGTGTATCGAAATATCCTTCGTGAACATATCCACCTGTACAATGACGCGCGGTGCGTTCCGGGGATCGCTCGCCATTGTTTGTGGCAACCCGCTTCCTTAACTATATTTAGGAACTACTGCGGGGAGACGCGCAGCGTAGATTCTTTGTACGTAAGGAATCTGTTGATCGAACTTCAGCTGTCGGTACTTGGTTTGCCACCGGATGGGTCGGGCCCACGTTTGGTCGCAGTTCACTTTCATTCCAAGATGCGTCTGATTATTTTTAGTGGTACTCTATTCGATGTACCTGGTTAAATGAGGAATAGGCCGCGAATATGAGCAAAAAACGTGTTGTTGTCACCGGTCTCGGTTTAATCACCCCGATTGGCTCCGGAACCGATACATTCTGGAAGGCGGCAGTCAGCGGCACCAATGGAGTGCGGCCACTCCGGATTTTCGATCCGGCTGAATTCAGGACGAAAACCGGAGGTGAAGTACTCGATTTCAATGCCGACGATTTCCTGTCGAAACCGGAACAGGAGCGGATGGGACCAACGAGCAGGTTTGCAGTCGCCGCCGCGAAAATGGCTCTTGAGGATGCCCGCCTCGATCCCTCCCGTATCGATGCTTTCCGTATGGGTGTCAGCATGGGTACGACCATGGGCGAGCCCCAGATCCTCGACAAGGGAGTGAGAATCAAGTATTCGACCGGAACGACTGAGCAGATCCCGGCTGGTTTGCCTCGTCAATATCCCTGTTCCACGATTGCCGCACATATCGCGGAGGTCTTTTCGATCTGTGGACCCCACATGATGATACCCACCGCGTGCGCTGCGGGGAATTACGCGATCGGTTATGCGTACGACATGATCCAGCTCGGTAAAATCGACATCGGAATCGCGGGCGGAAGCGACTCTTTTTCCGGAATCGCGTTCACCGGTTTCAACCGGCTGCTCGCAACCACTCCCGACATTGTTCGTCCTTTCGATAAAAACCGTTCCGGCATGGCGGTCAGCGAAGGTGCGGGGATCCTTGTGATCGAAAGTCTCGAATCCGCCCTGGCGCGCAATGCTCCCATCTATGCTGAAATTCTAGGCTACGGCCTTGGATGCGACGCTTATAAAATGACCATTCCCGACCCGAGCGGAAGCGGAGGTATAGTCGCGCTTCGAAAGGCGCTATATCATTCCGCCGTCACTCCCGATAGGGTCGACTATATTTGCGCACACGGGACCGGGACCGGAGAAAACGATAAAACTGAAACAGTCATCGCGAAAGTGGTTTTCGGGGAGCACGCCGCGAAACTCTGCATGTCATCAATCAAGTCGATGCTCGGCCATACGATGGGAGCGGCATCCGCGATCGAAGCAGCCGCCTGCTGCCTGATGCTGAAGCATCAGACGGCGCTCCCGACCATAAACTATTCCGAACCGGATCCGGAATGCGACATCGATTGCGTTCCTAACCGGGCACGGGAGATGAAAATGGAAGTGATTGTTTCGAACGCATACGCGTTCGCGGGAAATACGTCTTCACTGGTGCTGGGCACTTTCAAACAATGAGATACCCCGAGATGGAAAAAAAACAGATCGTCATTACGGAAACAAGTGCAGTTACCCCACTTGGAAACAGCCTGGAGGCGGTTTCCGCATCGCTGCTCAAACCACCCGTTACCTCGACGGTGCAGGAGTTCGAATTTCACTCGCTCGAAAAACCGGTTCCCTGCTATCAGCTGCCTGATTTCGATCCCGTCGAAATTCTGGGAAAGAAAGGCCTTCGCAACAAGGACAAGGCCACGAAACTGCTGCTATGCACCGCGGAGCTGGGATTCAAGGCTCAGATGGAAGGGTGCGATGAAGCGAACCGGCCGGGCCTCTGCATAGGCACGGCTTTCGGAAGTCTGCAGAGTATCGGTGATTTTCTGAGCGATTCGATTGTCAATGGTGTCAATGCGGTCAACCCTCAGTCATTCGCGAATACGGTGATCAACGCGCCTACCGGGAATACGAATATCCGGTTCACCGCACGCAACCTCAGTTCCACGATAGCCACGGGTTTCAATTCCGGTCTCGATGCGATCATCTACTCTTTCGATCATCTGCAGCAGGGCTACCTCGACCGGATTGTCGCAGGAGGCCTCGAAGAGATCAGCTATTACGCGCTGCTCGGTCTCGAACGAAGCGGATTGCTTTCCCGCACCGGTACGGTTCTCCCTTTCGCATCCGGCAGCGATGGAATAGTCATGGGAGAAGGCTGCGCCCTCTTCATGGTTGAAACCGTAAATTCAGCGAGCAATCGAGGAGCGGCGATCCAGGCGGAAATTGCCGGATGCGCCAACGGATTCGACCCCGCCCCCGGCAAAGGTGCACGCTCCGACGGAAGGGTGTTCGCCCGGATGGTGCGAAATGCCTGCGAACAGGCCGGTATCACTCCGGAAGCGATCGACATGATCGCATCGGGAGCGAACGGGAACCCTGTGAGCGATCAGCTCGAGGCTGCGGGTATCGAGGCCGTTTTCGGCACGGGAACCCCCGTGACCGCCTATAAAAAATATACCGGCGAATGCTATGGCGCTTCGGGCGCCATCAATATCCTATGCGCCCTCGCCGATATGCGCGTCAACCGTATCAGCGGTATCTCCGGAGATCCCTACCCGGTTTCAGGACCGATATGTCCGGTTTTCGGAACAATGGAGAAGCGGCTCGGCCATGTACTGGTGACCTCGTATTCCTGTGACGGGAACTGCAGCGCCGTGATACTTAAAAATGTAAAATAGCCATTCACTCATTTCACCACTCCGCTACCAATGAGGAGCAACTACATGAATCACGAAGCAATCAAAGGAACGATACGCGAACTTATCTCCGAAATCGCCGAGGATATGGATATCGACAAGGAAACCATCACAGACGACGCGCTTTTTATCGACGACATGGGCCTCGACTCGATGGCGCTTCTGGAAGTATTGGCGACAATGGAAAAAAAATTCGGCGTATCCATACCGGAATCGGAGTTCCCGAATATCACGTCAATTACCAAATGCACGGAAACCGTCGAAAAATACCTCGCGCAAAAAGGTGCCTGAAGGAGATTCCCCCGCGCGTGCCGTCATCCCCGAGTACGACGGCACGCATCATCCATGCCGATGCATGGTTCAAAAACGCTCTATTCTCCCCAATGCCTCGACTCTTTACGCCTGAGTCAAATTACCGCCAGATGCGGTAGCGTGTTTATGTTGCGGGCAAAACGGTATAACAGAAACAGTGCAACGCACTGGATACT
>CAZGVZ010000572.1:0-2530 GCA_964529145.1 uncultured Fibrobacteraceae bacterium
AATGCTCCATCTATCTTTCCCCGGTTCGTCCGCACCCTGAAAGATATCCCCTCATGAACAGCCTCGCGATATTCTCGGCGGCCCTCGCCAGCAGTCGTGATGCGTTCCGGGTCGCGGCCGCTTCGTCGATCGGCCCGTCGGTCAGACTGAAGAGTGCGTCGAATCCAATCCCATACAATTCATCGATATGCGGTCCCAATCCTCCCGAGAGGCAAACCACAGGTACGCCGTAAACTTTCGCGATCCGGGCCACACCCAGTGGCGCTTTTCCCGAAATCGTCTGAGTATCGGTCCGCCCCTCCCCGGTAATGACAAGATCGCAACCGGACAGTTTCTCTACGAAGCCGGTTTTCTCGATCACCAGATCGATGCCGGAAACCACTTCCGCGGCCAGGAATGCCCACGCTCCCGCAGCCAGACCTCCCGCCGCACCGCCGCCCGCGAGATCGCGCATCCCTTCGCGCACCTGCGGCTCGATGACCTCGGCGAAGTGCCGTAGTCCACGATCGAGGAGCGAAACCATCTCCGGAGTCGCGCCTTTCTGAGGGCCGAATACAGTCGCTGCACCCCTTTTCCCGCAAAGTGGGGTGACCACATCCGCCGCAACGGTGAAACGTACACCGGAAGCAAGACGTCGGAGCGGTTCAGTTCGTACTGAGCGGATTTTCATCAATTCCCGGCCGCCCCTTCCGATCATTTCGCCGCAACCGTCGGTGAATTCAACGCCGAGAGCCTGAAGCATACCGATTCCGCAATCGACCGTGGCGCTTCCACCAGCGCCGATTATGACGTTTCTGCATCCATCGAGAATGGCCGATCGAATCAGTTCACCCACGCCGAAGGA
Source organism: uncultured Fibrobacteraceae bacterium (assembly GCA_964529145.1). Taxonomy (GTDB): domain Bacteria; phylum Fibrobacterota; class Chitinivibrionia; order Chitinivibrionales; family Chitinispirillaceae; genus JAFGNB01. The sequence continues at coordinate 845 of CAZGVZ010000572.1, forward strand.
GGTGGCTAGAAGCGGATTACGGTCAGCCATATTCACAAGCGAAAGACCCGCGGCGGACGCGGTTTCGATGATCCCTGTTGCCCCTCCGTCGATCAGACCATAGCGTGCCGTAACGGGAATTCCGAGCGGCCCGGTCACCTTTTTTCGCCTGATCCTGCCACCCGCAGATCCGGTGATCACCTCGACGAATCCCTCGCCGCCGTCGGACAGCGGCGCCCGGACCACCTCGATGTCGCCGGAGATCCTACGGATTCCCGTCTCGATCGCCGCGGCGGCTTCCCTGGCCGAAATGCTTCCTTTGAACGATTCCGGAGCCGCGACGATTTTCATGGAAAGGTCATCCAATGGATGTTCTTTTGTACCTTCATTTGCAATGGCAGTCTCGAGAAGGATCAAGATAGGTTCCGACAGGAACTTAAGCAAGGTCGACGGTTTCGCGGATACCGATGACAGGCAAAATCGGAATACCTTTTTTCCCGAAAAGATGCTATCATCTTTTTCAATCGATTTCGACACATTCAATTCATAGAGGATGCCATGAAATTCACTCCGATCACTCGTCCATTCGCCGCCATGTTGTCCCTTTTCCTTCTTTGCTCAGATTCCGGGGATCCGTCCGGACCATCCTCCTCTTCATTCACTGATGAAAATATCACGATTGACGGGCTCCGGACAGTGGCGCGTGAAAATATCGGTAACAACGGCTCAACGGTTACTGTACATGACGGCGAAGGATCGATGGAGGGTACGACAATTTCCATTCCTCCGAATTCGTTTCCATCACCGGTTCAACTGCAGGTTTCATGCGCATCGATCGAAAAACACGGTTTCGGGGAAGATTTCAACGCGGTTTCCCCCCTTTTAGTCATCGATTTCGATGACAGGTATGCGGATTCCGCCATTACAATAAAAATTCCGGTCACACTGTCCGAAGACGAATTCGCCATGGGATTTTTATACGATGCGTCGCAGAAGACGCTTGAAGCCCTGCCGCTTCTGGCCCTGGAGACATCTTCCGTAACGGTCTGCGGCAGATATTTCGGCACAGGCGCATCGGAGGGTCTCGCCAGACGGCGTGAATCGCCGGGTCTTGCGGGAATCATCATCGCTTCGATAGATCGTTCGAAACTGGATAACGCCGGTAAGATCACGTCGGGTTTCCTGCCCGGGAAGGACGATTGGGAGTTTGTCAACAACGGTTCGTATATCGCCCCGGGCGGTCAATGCGGAGGACAATCTCTCACCGCGATGTGGTACTATATCGAACAGTATAAAAAGAATGGCAGCCCACGGCTGCACAAGAGGTTTTCCTCGCTTCCGGAATCAGGTCTCGACAACAACCGCGGCATACGGTTCTCGTCGGTCATACATAAGGATTTCAATATCAAGGGCTGGGGCGCGGCGATGAGACACAGTGACATACTTCCCTCGCTCTCGTGGTATTCCTTCATCTACGCGTTGAAAACGACAAATGAACCGCAATCGGTACTTATCCTCAGCAGTAAAGGAGAAGGCGGTCACGCCATGATCGTCTATGCGGTAGACACCCACTCGAAGACGCTTTCCATAGCGGACCCGAATTTTCCGGCGAACCTGCAGCGGACCATCTCCTGGACGGACTCGGGCTTCGCCCCGTACTTTTCCTCACTCAACGCCGGTGAACCCGGAGTTTACTTCGACCTGATC
>CAZGVZ010000572.1:2540-3297 GCA_964529145.1 uncultured Fibrobacteraceae bacterium
CACATGGAGTGGCCGCACATCTCGAAACGCTGGGAACAGTTCCTGGATGGAACCATCGGAACGGTTGAGCCCAACACTTTTCCCGCGACTTCCCTGGGCGTACTTGTAAATGATACCGATGTGGTTCCTCTTCCGGACACTTTCGTCGTCGACCAGGATTCCGTTCTTGTCGTACAGGAGTGCACAGACTGCGGCGGAAGCCTGACCGGCAGTAATCATCTGCAGCCTTTCACGATCATTGACGGCAATGGAGAAATTGTCGCGGATTACCCGGACAAGAACAAGGGTCCTGGGATCGGAAGGCTCAAACTCGATATCGGTTCGGGCTCCAGCCGGTTCGGATTCATACATTCAGGGGCACGTTCCGATCCCCGCGATCCTTCCAGTATGATAGTCAGTTATGTCGATTTTCAGTGGAAAACTTTCATCCGTGCGAAACTCGCCGTTTCTCCTTCCGATACCACTGTAGATATCAACGATGAATGCACTTTCATGGCAGGCGGGACGAAATTACCGGCCGGTTCCCGTTACGTATGGGTTTTCGGCGACACACCGGATGAGGCGGTGGAAGGCGATTCATCGGTGATTCATGAGTTCACTGTTGCGGGCCAGTGCACGGTGGCCGTTTACGTTCGTGATTCCGGCGACCGGGTCATCGCGTCGGCATCCGCGGTCATCTATGTCCGGAGCGGAAATCCGGACATCTTTTCTTTGACTCCAGATACAATATACGGACTCGATACCCTTGCCATACGGG
>CAZGVZ010000573.1:0-306 GCA_964529145.1 uncultured Fibrobacteraceae bacterium
GTACCGGACTGTTACTGCAGGGAAGACTTGGAGCCGGCCGATCTTGTTGAATCGGAGTCACTGTGAGTTTTCTTTTCACCCTTGGGCTCTCCGAAGATCGTGATCATGCACCGCCGATTCCTCGGGCCGTCGAACTCACAAAAATAGAGCGATTGCCACGTACCCAGGACGAGATGCCCCTTTTCAATCGAAACCGTGACACCGGGACCGACCAGTGAGGTTTTGATGTGGCTGTCCGAATTTCCTTCACTGTGGCGAAAAGAGGAGTCCTGCGGCACCATTGATGACAGCTTCCTGAAAAAATCG
>CAZGVZ010000573.1:316-3297 GCA_964529145.1 uncultured Fibrobacteraceae bacterium
ACACCGGCGACCTGACGACGGTGTTTGCGGAAGGCGAGCTTCTCCAGCAGGTCGTGCTGCACATCCGGATCGGCGTTCTCATTGATGGTGACTCCCGCGGTGGTGTGCAGACTCGTAACCGAACAGATTCCTGCCGTGATTCCAGATTCGGTCACAACCCGTTGCACCTGTCCGGTAATATCGACCCAGCAGCAACGGTGGCGTGTCGAAATTTCAATTCTGTCAGAGTGTACCATGCCGGTTTCCGAGATGCAAGCAGTGCGCCGGGTCAGGAAGATTTGATCAGTCGACAATTGCATCCGTAGGAAGAATGTAGCCGATCGGGTTCATGTGCCGGGTTTCGACCCTCACTTCATAATGAAGATGAGGTCCCGTGCTTCTTCCGCTGCTTCCCATGTATCCGATCAGGTCGCCCCTCTTCACCACCTGACCTTCCGTGACGGTAGACTGGTGAAGATGAGCATAGACCGTTTCACACTTGTTCTCTGGATGTCTGATCGATACCATGTTCCCGAAATAATCTTTCAATCCGACGAATTTTATGATTCCGTCGGCGGTGGCATGAATCGGCGTCCAGATCTTGTTGGCGATATCGATTCCGTCATGAAAGAGCATGTGACCGGCGATTGGATGGAAACGGTAACCATAGTAGGAGGTGACTCGCCCCTGGGTAGGCCATATGGAAGGAAGTTGTGACCATTTTTTGTGGATTTTGACTACGTTATCGGCGACACGGGAGAGGGTGGAATCCTGCAACTCCGATTTCCTGATCATGACTTCCAGGCTTTCCCTGACCATCTCGGCCCGCAAAAGCACCGGATCGAGCAGATTATTAATAAGCAATTCCTCACGCGCCGGACGCCCTCCGACTCCCGCCTTCCGAACATCTTCACTGATGCGACTCATACCGTATTGCAGCCGGACTTTGTCCTCGAATGCAACCAGTGCGTTGATTTTTTCATTTTCTTTGGCAATGAACTTCTTCAGGAACTTGATTTTCATCAGAAGTCCCCTGTTCTCTCTCCTCGCCTCATAAACGCCGAATTTGGCTGATGCATAGGATCCAGTACACCATACAAGACGTGCCATGCCGATGAAACCGACACAACTGAACGCGGCCAGGCAAATAAGAATGATTCCGGACAGGTAAACCTGACGAACACGGGACGATGTTTCCGCGGTAATGACAACAAGACCCCATCTTTTTTTATTCATGACGATAGATCCATATCGATGGAGGTAGAAAAATCGATCACTGAATATATTGTATCATCGAAGGGCATTACAATTCAAATAAATTATACGCTTAAACTCCCATTTCCCGGAACAAATATGTTGTAATCTACTTTCTGCGCAAAAAAAACCACCAAAAAATCTAAATAGTTCTGCTCGAGAACCATCCTTTCGACCGAGACCAGGCGAGGACGGTATGCTGCGGAAAAAGGGAATTTCCCGGAATGCACTACCGGTGACTGGGAATCGCTTCCGGACCGGAAAAAATTCCGTGTATCAGGAAATAGTGATCCACCACCCCGATCAATTCCCCTTTTTCATCGTTTATCCCGAAAAAACTCGACGCCCTCTGTTCGATATAACGCAGGGCGGTCAACAGCGACCATTCGGCAGGCATTCTTGGAAGCGGTTTGCACATGGTGCCGAGTACCGCGTCATCCGAAGCGTTCGCAAGATCGATAAGAGAAACCAGGCCCCGGATTCGGTCTCCGGACACTTCATGCACAATTATCCCCTGCTGGTCGCCTATCTGTTTCTTTGCCGCCGCTACCGTTTGGTCCGCTCTAAAGCGGAATGCGCCGGGGGACTGCATTACAACCCCGGACGATTCGCAGAGATCGCGCAGCTTTCTCTCATTGAGCATCAGCGCATTCTGAAGAAAAATGTCCGCATGCCTGAAAAGAGTTCCGCTTTTCGATCCTTCCATGGCCACCAGAACCATCTCTTCACGCACTTTCGTCATAAAAGACTCGCCTCTTTTCCTGATATTCCTGAACATCGAAGTAACCAGCGAAAAAATAAAGGTGAAAGGAAGCGTCGCGAAATACAAGCCCGTGAGAAATGGAACCGCCCGCATGGTAAGACGAAATGGATAGAGCCGGAAAAGCGACTTAGGCAGCATCTCTCCGAAAAGAACGATGATCGGCGTCAGAATCCAGGATTCCGGGGATGGTATCCGGGTCAGATCAGGAGCGACCGCATTATCCACAGCTTCGAAGAAGGAAGAAAAGGCCAGGGATGCACCAATCACGCAGATGTTGTTACCGATAAGCACCGCGCTTAACAGTCTGTCCTTGTGACGTATCAGGAACAGTGCCCAGCGGGCGACGATATCGCCGGATGCGGCCCTGTAACTTACCTTCAACGGGTTCCATGAAACGAAACCGGTTTCGGCTCCGGCGAAAAAGGACGCCCCCAGGACGCACAGGATCAGTGACGCGAATTGAAGGATGGCATCCATGTTCGCGATCTCCGGCGAAGATCCGTCGAACCGCTCGGAACGCAAGGAGAGCCGTTCTCCGCGGGATCGCCCGGCCGTCGATATCTCATCATTTTATGCATTCCGCACAGCTGAACCGGTACACGGTCGTGCTCTCGAATCGTTCGTTCGCCCTGAGCAGTGTCGGCGGAAACGAGGGTTGATTGGGCGAATCCGGGAAATGCTGGGTTTCCAGACAGAAACCTGTACGTCTGCGGTACACGGTATTGTTCTTCCCGGTCAAAGTCCCGTCGAGAAAGTTGCCGCTGTAAAACTGCATTCCAGGCTCCGAGGTGAATACCTCCAGAAGTCGGCCGGTTTCCGGGGAAAAAGCGGATGCGACCGGAATGGACATGTCGTGCTCCGGAAAAACGTAATTGTGATCGTAGCCGCTCCCGTTCCTGATCTGTTCGTCGGACGTGTCGTCGATACGCGCACCGATAGCCGCAGGAAGTGTAAAATCGAACGGAGTCCCGGTAACCTTTCGGAT
>CAZGVZ010000574.1:0-3291 GCA_964529145.1 uncultured Fibrobacteraceae bacterium
TTCGCGGATCGTCATTCTGGTTTGTCCGAGCTGAACACCGATGGGGACATTGACATCCAGAAGCATGTTGATGCTGTTCGCCATAATGACTTCCCTTCATCACAGAGTATACCATGCGGTTGCGACGCGGACAAGGGATTATCCCGCGATTGGTCCGGAACCTCCCGTTACCTGCCTTGTTAAGAAATATTGTAGAATCTCTTCAGGTTTTTCACGACGAGGAGGCCGTGGTGCAGGACAGCAACTTCGGTCGCATGCGCCCGTCCGTCTTTTCGCGGGCAATACCCGCTCAAGCCGGACCACGGCTTTCAGCCGTGGTAGTGAATTGAGCGCACATCCCGTCGAGCCCGAATTTCTTTCCCAGTGCCGTGAGGCGTTCCAGGTCATCGGAGTTTTTAAGGACGCCAAACATGCCCTGTTCAATGGTAAGAACGACCGGGTCCTCTGCGCAGGAAACGATGTCCGTTGCGGCGTATCCTGTTTTCGGAGCCTTCGGGAGGTCGGGTCTCAATTCCTTTGGTGGCGTGGCGAACCCCGGGAGATCGTGATTACGGAGAAGATCGTTCCTGAAAGCGTAAAGCCCGGTATTGAAAGGAAGAAAATACTTTTTCGAGGGATCCGTTATCTTTCGCGTCGTTTCGTTTCGGATATCCTGCTCCAGAATGACGGTTCTGGAACGGTTACCGGAATCCCTGATCGTCACGAAAGTTCCATAAGGATCTTCCGACGGGAAAGCCGTCCTGAGAATACCCACTGCCAGACAATCGTGAGTTCCCAGTGCCGATGCCATGACCGGAAGCACGGATCTGTGATACAGTGCCGTGGCCTGCACCACTATGGTACGGCTGCATCCGAGATTTTCCAGCCAGTCAAGCACAGACGTGCCGGGCGCGATGGTGCCTTCTTTCTTGAGCTTCATGAGAGGTCCGCCGGTCTCGTCGGGGTGAGTCAGTGGTTCGGGAGAATCGGGATTCCTGAGCACCACATGCTCGTCATTTGTCAAAAACAGGCGCTCATCCTGGGGAAGGACCGCGAGATGCTTGAGACCGAAATTATCGAAACGTTCGAGAAGCTCCGGAATGACCGAGGCCGTAACCGAACCCTCCGGGCCCGTAGTGATCACTACAGGAATCTCCGTGCGCAGTTCCCTGCAGAGAGTGCCGATCATGACACAGTTGGTATGCAGCGTCCCGAATTGATCGTAGAATCCGGGCAGCGCGTAGGTGGCCTTGGTGAAATTCCTGAGCGCTGACTCGGTAACTCCCGCCTTGAGCAGGCTGAGTTTGAGCCTTTCGCCTTCGCCTCCGGCAGTGAATACGATGGCATGGCCATGGAGCGACGACGGGGAAATCGTCTGATCGCAACCGGCAACGAAGGTGGGGAAGTGCTGTGTCACGCTGTGGAGAACTTCTTTCGAACGGCTCATATGTTCGAGTGCGGCACGGCGTTTCAACCGATGGTCTTCATATATTTCGGGCGGAAAATGACGGTTCATATACGAAAGTACGGACTCCCGTCGATCCGGAGATATCGATGAGAAATCCTCTATGACCGCTGCAAGCCGTTCCCGGGTCCAGAGTGACATATTCATGTTCCTTTGAAATCGTCGCAGGTGAAGAGGAACGCGGTGAATCCCACACTCTCTTCGAGAGTAGAATTCCTCTCCGCATGACCGTAGCCAGGTTTCCGGCAGGAGCCGCGGCCAGGGCGAGGGAATTGTTTCACCAGAGTTGAGCGATTCCCCTTCACGGCGAAAGGGAAGCTGCCGGCGAATTCGCCGCTGCAAAAATGTTCGCCATACCTCCCCGGGTATCGCCGTGTTTGCATGCCATCCCACTTCCTCGAAAAGAATCGCCCCACATTGGTCCGGATAAAAATAACAGCCGATGCGTTTGTGCGCCAAACAGTTCCTCATTGACAGTCCCGGTACCGTAATTTATTCTAGGATTCATGTCCTGACGCGGTACCCCGGCCGGAAGGATTCTCTCCGGAAACTCTTACCGGTGTGTGGAACGTCCGCACCGAATCGCAACCTGCTGAAGCGGCCGGTTTCGGACAGTCTCGCGGATGGTGCACGGGTACAGGAAAGGCACAGTATGGAACAAACAGCCCCAACCTGTTCGAGCACTCGGCTTTTGCATCCTTCATTGAGAATGCTTCTTGCCATTCATGAGCCGCACGTGGTAAAGGGACCCTTCGTTCACGCCCTGAAAATTGCCCTTGAGGCTCGAGCGGATCTCGAAATCGTGGATGTCCGGCAGGCAGGGGATAAGCATGAATCGGCCGGAGTGCGTGAGTATCTCGAAAAATGGAATGTGCTCGAAACCGCTTCGAAACGAAGTGATGTCGCAGCCGCGGGTATTCGCGTAAGGAAAACGGTACGATCCGGGAATAGCAAACGTTTACTGATACCGCACATGGAAAACCGCGATCGCGACCTGCTTGTGATGGGAACCGAACGGCGGAGCAGGCATGGAGGAATGTTCGGCAATTCACTTGCGGCATTCTGTGCTCGTCATTTCCGGGGCACTACCCTTTTCGTGCCTTCCGGTGTTCGTCCGTTCGTCGATGACGCGACCGGAGCCGTGTCGCTGAAAAAAGTCGTCATTCCGGTGAAAGATGAGCGGTCCTTCACTACCGCGGTGAACTGCCTTGGCCGGCTTCTCGATCTTCTCGGAAGCGGTGACAGGGGATTGGAGGTGATCACGGTACATGCGGGAACCGGGTTTCCTGCACTGAATGAGGCGGATTATCCCGATTTCCACTGGAAACAGGAACTGAGGGGAGAAAAAGCTTTAGAAGCGATTTGCATCGCTGCGGATATGCACCGGGCCGATCTTGTGGTCATGGCGACAGGCGGCAGGATTACTCTTCAGAAGAGACTTTTCGGAAGCACGACCGAACAGGTCCTGGGAAATATTTCATGTCCGGTGCTCGCTGTACCGATTTCCGCGCGAGCGCAGGGACTTTAAAAAAAAAGGGCTCCATAAGAGCCCTTCATCGACTGGTCCGAACCTCTCTATCGGGAAAGCAACGAAAGCACGTTCTGCGGCGCCATATTGGATTGCGCCAGCATCGCGGTACCGCTCTGGACAAGGATTTGATTTTTGGTGAATTCCGCAGTCTCCTCCGCGAAATCGACGTCACGGATGAGCGACTCAGCGGCGGCCTGGTTTGTTTCGCTGACCATCAGATTGTTGATGGCGTGTTCGAGCCTGTTCACGTAAGCCCCTATGTTCGCACGCGTACTGTTGACGCTGTTGATTGCGGTGTCGATGGCGGAGATGGCCG
>CAZGVZ010000575.1:0-3288 GCA_964529145.1 uncultured Fibrobacteraceae bacterium
ACCGCAAAGGATATTGTTGAAATCATGCGCCACGCCTCCGGCAAGCTGGCCGATGGCCTCCATCTTCTGTGAATGGATGATTCTCTGCTCGAGATTCTTCCGGGCGGTGATGTCGATGAGGCTGATGCGCAGACCCGAAACTCCGCAATCCTCATGCACGGCACAGGTGTGAGCCAGAACCCACAAGGTCGATCCGTCTTTTCTGGAAAAGAGGTACTCTCTGGGTTCGGGATGCTCACCGGAAAGGATGTTTTCGAGATTCTTTTTCGCCTGGGGCCAATTCTCTTTCCGGATCAGATCCGGGAGATAGAGCCCCCGTCCGATATCACCGACCTCGTATCCGAACAGCTCGAATCCCGCCCTGTTGGCATAGAGAATTCGAAAACGGAGGTCCGTTTCACATATCACTGCGGGTAGAAATTCGCAGGTTTCTTCGTATTTCTTTTCCGACCTGCGCAGTTTGAGCTCCACATGACGAAACGCATGGGTTTTTTTCGAAATCTGACGTTTCTGGAACGCGACGATAATGGCAAGGGTCAGTAAAGAGAGCAGCAATATCAATCCCGTAAGCTTTTTCCATACCGGAACGAAAAGACTCCCGTCAGGATTCATATGCTTCACAAGGGATTTGTAGTACACGGAATTCGCGTCCGATTTCAGGTTTACCATATGTGAGTCGATCACGCGTTTCAGGGTGTCGGATAACGCTCTACCTTTGGGAAAGGCGAACCGCAAGCTTACCGGGGAGAACATTATGCCGGTCTTTTGAAGTCCATAGCGGAACAGAAGCACGTCGCCGTATATGCGATTGGCCACACCCGCATGCGCCTCGTTCCGTTCAAGCGCTTCGAAAACCTGCGGGTAGGATTCCACCTCCCTTACTGTGCACCCCAGACCAAGCCGGTCCGTAATATGACGAAATCCGTCCTTGGGATCAACCCAGAAGAAATCTTCTTTTTCGACAACGATGGTTTTACCCTGCAGATCGGAGAACGTTTCGATATCGGAACCCTTTGGAACGAATACCTGAGCCCAGGTCGGGACAATGCATTCATCCGAGAAGAGAAATCTCGCGTTTCGTGCCTCGGAATAACCCAGGTCCGCCATCATTTCGATGCTCCCGGAGTCGAGCCACTGCATGCACTGCTTCAGCGATCCCATCCGGTACTCGATTCGCCATTGTTCCCTGTCCGCGACATACGCGAGAATGTCGGCGAATACGCCGGAGACTCCGCCCGCCGAATCGGTATAGATGAGCGGCGGAGTCTGAGTGATTCCGACCCTCAGATCCCTTGTATGTGCAAGGACGGGAAGGAATACGGCTAAGAGCGACAGCAACCCCGGAATTCCACTCATTTTCTTTCCTTTCGTCCACCCGCCGCCGGCTCCCCTCATTCCTCCGATGCGACCGGTAATGTCACTACGATCACACATTTCCTTAACAGATCTCCGCCGGCTCGAAACGGCCAAGTGCAAAAGTGGTCTCTACAGCGTTCATCGATCGTTATGATCGATTCCGTTCATCAATAATGCCCTCTCCACACGGAGAAATCTCGCCCGATTGTACCTTTGCGCCGCTATGAACGGCAGCTGGAGGAAAAAATTCGCCGATGAAATAGCTGAGAATAGGAGTAAAAAGTAAAGAGAATTCTTCAGTAAAAAAACAAAGCCTATCGGTAAAAAGCCGACAATAGCGCATACAAGATGAATCACCTCGGTGGAACACGTCGCGGCTATCAATTTATGCAGGTGTTCCGGGGACACGCTTGTGCCTAGATGTTTTCGATCCAGCTCCCCCCGCATTACCGGAAGCCGGTCTTTCCACCGCCTGATGCCGAGCAGTCGGTAAAAAACGAGCTCTTTGTCGCGTACTCTGAAAAACGAATTTTGCGGTACCGGAGGAATTTTTTCGAGAATACTAAGACATACCCGGGGTGAAACGGTCGCATTGAGCAGCCAGAAGGCAATATTGATCACGAACATTTTTATGGTAGTGTCATTCATTACAAAACACTTTTTTTCGAGTTAAGGTTTAACTATCGCAATCCTGGACTGTTTTTCGGGCCCGATAACCAAAATAAACCATTTTAGTCGCACTCGGCAACCTCATTTAAATGAATCAACTGTCACGACCAAAGGTTGCAGTCCGGCTTGAGGGGGCAAAACCCGTAAAAGACCAGGCGGCAAGATGGAAACAGCGCAATAGCGCTGAATCCCTTACGCTTGTAGAACGGAAGTCAAATACGGGCGCCTGCGCCTGAAGTTAATGTCCTGCCCCAGGCCTCCTGGCCCGTGGTCCCCTTGTTAAAATCACGATGAGCCTTCACAACAATTCTTACCGGGAAGGTAATAAAGCCGGTTTACACTCTTGCGGCTCTTGATGGAATTGCCGCAAGCCGCTTGCCGGAACCGCACAAGTTTATTTCATAACGGCAATTCCGGAAAAAAGAATCGGGTAATGGCGAGCGCATTGGTTCATTCTCTGGCTTCATTACCGGGAAAAAACGTTCCACCACTGTCTTTTCCAGGAGCAGTGTTGGCCCCACACATTTCCATTTTTCGCGATTTCAAGTATATTATTTATACTCGATCGAAAGACACCATTCCATAAAGTGGACAACATGACGAGAATCCTTCAGACGCTTCTATGCGCGAGCACGGCACTCTTCGGTGAGATCGCCTTTCAAAAAGAATCGGTTATCGCAATCGTAACAGCCTGCGATACTCTGGAGGTACGGGGCTATTATTATTTCGTCAATACAGACACTGTCCGGTCGTCCGTTTCCATCTACTACCCTTTTCCTGTCGACAGTACGCTCTCCTATCCGCATCGGATCGAAGTGCAACGCATGTCGGACCGTATTCCGCTGCGATATCTCGTAAAACGGGAGGGAATCGTCTGGGATATGGCTATCCCCGGTCATGCCGCGGACTCGATACGGGTCGTGTACCGGCAGTATGCACCCCTGCATTCCGGCCGTTACATTCTCTCCACGACCCGCTACTGGAAAAAACCGCTGGAAAAAGCCGACACTGCGAAGAGCTTCGCAAAGACTTTTTCCTCTTTATAATCAAGCTTTCGAAATGATTCAACAGTAAATTTTACCGTTGCCATTTTATCGAATTGAAAACCGTCTTTCGGTTCTTCAAATACTCCAGCGGTAAACTTGAGTTGAAGCGGTACAATAAAGGGCATTTCCGTAAGGTCTTCAATCGAATCCGCTTTATTCGAAAAATCTTTCTGGTCGTATTCACCGAAGGCATCATTCCAGATATCGGTATAGGTAA
>CAZGVZ010000576.1:0-3281 GCA_964529145.1 uncultured Fibrobacteraceae bacterium
ACCAGTCATCTGTAGTGTCCTGTTTTCCTGCGTGTCTCGATAAACGGACGCGCTTCGGGCAGACACTGTTCAGAGCCGATATGGGAAGCTGTTTGAAAAATAATTCCGGGAAAAGAAAAATCAATAGTATACCTTGAGTCCGCAGTTACTGCCACTTAAGTGGGCGATTCTCTTCGAGAGGATAATGGTGTCGATGGATGATCGCATGCAAGACGGGCGATATACGCCTGAAGGCATTTCGAGCATTTCTGCTGTGGTATATTCGCCGGCAGCTTCGACTAATTTCACAAAAGAGAATCGCTCGACTCGGTATCAAATGTCGTTTTTCCGGCGGTCGTGGAAGGTATAGGGTAGGGGGGATGAACCGTGGATATGATGCGGCTGAAAGAGAAAAAATGAAAGCCGCAGCTTCGCTGCGGCTTCCGGGAAAGAAAGTTTACCCCCTGAAATAGAGATACGCTGCGAGAATGGCGGCGCAGATCGCCACTGAATAGATGACGTCCCATTTGTTCCAGGTCGATCTCGAAAGTTTACGGTCCTCCGCGGTGCGGGTCCCGAAGGTGAGGCCGCTGATTTTCGCATAATCGGGCTGAGCCGAGCCGTAGCTGACCGCGATCATGACCACGACGCAGACAATGGTGATGACCAGACTGTAATACTGGAAGTAGGTGTTGTTCACAATCCAGAACAAGGAGCCTTCAGGATAGCTGAAGCCCTTCATCACCTTCACGGGTGTGTCGACTGCGAGCCTGAAGAGTCCGAGGGCGAAACCTACGATCAGGGTCCAGAGACAACCTTTCGCGTTGGCGCGTTTCATCAGGATTCCAAGGAAAAAGACGACCGCGATCGGGGGAGCGAGATATCCCTGAACCCCTTGAAGATAGTCGTACAATCCTTTTCCTCCCTGGATCACGGGAATCCAGAGCAGGCCGATCAGCACCATGATGGCGGTGGCGGCCCGGCCTACCGTGACCACCTGTTTCTGGGATGCGTTCGGTCGTATTTTCGAATAGAAGTCAATGGTGAAAAGCGCAGCGGAGGCATTGAACGCACCTGCCAGCGAGCTCATGAGGGCCGCGAGCAGACCCGCGACCACGATTCCGCGAATCCCGATGGGCAGAACCTGTGCTACGAGCAGGGGAAAAGCCTGTTGCGCGTTGTCGCGGATGAGTTGCCCGCTCGCGTCGAACATCGCCTGCTGCATCAGTGCGTTCTGCCCGCTTTTTGCGATTGCAAACGCGATCATGCCGGGAATGATGAAAATGAACACCGGAAGAAGCTTGAGCGCAGCCGCGCAGATGGATCCGCGGCGGGCGACCTGTTCATTCTGCGCGCCCAGGACGCGCTGGACGATGTACTGGTCGGTGCACCAGTACCACAGTCCGATGATCGGAGCGCAGAACAGCATTCCGACCCAGGGATAGTTGTCGTTGAAATACCACGCCATGCGTCCGGCTTCCTTGACAGGTGCCCAGGTCGACTGTATCCCTTCGGGGGTTATGGGCCTCCAGAGGTTGAAGAATTCGGTTCCAGCCACGTCACGGAGAACCTGCCATCCGCCCAGGGCTTTGAGACCGAAAAAGGTGACCAGCGCTGAGCCGAGCACCAGAATTACCGTTTGAATCGCCGAAGTGTAGGCAACCGCGCGCATGCCGCCCATGATCGTGTAGATACCGGTCAGCACGATAACCAGGATAGAACCGATCCAGAAGCTGTTGAGCCCCATGAAACTGATATCCGGAATGAGCACCGCGAACACGACGCCGCCGGCGAAAATGCCGACCGCAAGTTTCGTGAGGACATATGCGACGAGCGAGATGACCGAAAGAACGGTTCTGTTGATGCGGGAAAACCTTTTCTCCAGGAATTCCGGCATGGTGAAAACCTGGGAACGCATGTAGAAAGGCACCATGACCCATCCCAGGATCAGAAGCGCCCACGCATGGAGTTCGTAATGGGCCATAGCGACGCCGTCTGTCGCGCCCGACCCAGCGAGCCCCACGAGATGCTCGGAACCGATGTTCGACGAGAACACCGCGGCTCCGACGATCCACCACCCGAGATTCCTGCCCGCGAGAAAGTATTCCGCAGTCGTCTGCGACTGTTTTTCCTTGAGATACGCCCACCAGCCGATCGCGAACACGATCACGAAATACCCCAAGATGACGAGCCAGTCAACTACATGTAAAGCTGACATACCTGCTCCTTCCTGTGAATGAAAATGATAAAATGGTGTAACACTTGAGTTCCGTTTTCCACTGAAGAGATTCCGCCGTATCGAACCTTCGGTCTGTTCGCGGCGCCGCGCGCCCGGAGGAAATCGTAATTCGGATCGCGCCCGGAAATGTCGATTCCATTTCGCTGTTCCGGGGATTAAGCGGTAAACCCGCTGGTCATGTCAATCCGCCGAAAAAATCGAAATGAATATAGGTATTACGGCGCGATATTGTCAAATTTTACCTGTGTGCAGCCGCACCATATTCGAGTCGCACCCCGGCGCCCGCTCCCCGATCACAAACCGTCGAATCCTTGTTGGCTTTTGTAAAACAAAACACGATCGGGGTTACATGATTTAAAAACGGCGCAACCTGATGCGGCTTCTCCTTCGATTTTCATCCACAAGACGCGTCTGAAGAGAAAAAGAAGCATCCGTACTACTCCCCTTTTGTAGTATCGGATGCTTCGGATACGCTTTCTCCCGGAGAATTGAATTACATCCGGGAGAAAGCGCTGGAGAGCCTTTTGAAGATCTCAGGCATACATTTCATCGAAAAACTTCTGTGCGGCCACTACCGCTGCGCGCATCATGTCTTCCGCCGGCGCGGTGGCGCGTGCGGCTAGATGCTTCATCAGCCGCGCTTCGTCGAGCTGATCCGCGGCTTTGGCGCATGCTTCCCACGAAAGGACGCTGCGTATCACGCGATCGACTCCCTGTTCCTCGTTGTCGTAGGGGCGGGGCTGCATGTCATGCCCTTTCCAGCGCGAGAAACCCGCCGCGCGGATGAGGCCAGCGACCGCGACGTTCATGCCGTTGATACGGGTTCCGTGATCGATGTCGTACTTGCCGGGCCCCCCGAGGATGATTCCGTCGTTGTAACCCTGACTGTTGAGGTGCATGTGTACCAGCGCGCCGTTGTCGATCTCCTCGACGGTGTCATAGACCAGATCGAGGCCGATCATTTCGGAATGGCCGAATTCCTTGTTGACACCTTTTTTGTTGCGGGTGACGCCGAATTCGTCTTCGAGCCTGCGCCAGAAGACGAGCGCGCTCGCGACCGTCG
>CAZGVZ010000577.1:0-3280 GCA_964529145.1 uncultured Fibrobacteraceae bacterium
GGAACGGCCGCCGAAGTCGAATATTCCCCAGAAACAGGTCAGATAATGTCCTGTATGTATGTTGTTGATCAGGTCGTCGTTCACCCTTGAAATGAGCTCCGCGACGGGGATCTCCCTTTTTCCATGGTTGTACAGGGACATTTTCGAAATTGTGCCGACGAACGCCGCCGAGAGGCCATGGCCCGATGCATCACCGATGAAGACGCCGAGATGCCCAGACGGGTACTCGATGAAATCGTAGATGTCTCCACCGACGTCCGCGACCGGGTGGTAGGTATGGGCGATTTTGAGCTCATTGAGGGATGGCGCGGCGGTCGGAAGAAGACCCTGCTGGATGCGCCTGGCCAGGAGCAGTTCATCACGTATGTTCTGCTGGGCATCCTTGAGGTTTTTCATGGTATGGGCGAGAGAGCGGTTCTTTTTCTGGAGATCGTTCTTGAGCATTTCGAGTTCGGTGATGTCGCGCAGGTGCTCGATGACACACACGCGCTTGCTGCCGAGCGTCAGGTGAAAGGGAGAGAAAGAAATCGAAAGCGCACCGTTTCCGGATGGGTGCTCAGTTCTCGCGATGCTCAGAGTCTGATTTTCCGACAGAGAATGTCTGAGTCGGCAGTTGGCGCAAGGCTCGTTCCGTCCCCTGAGCAGCTTGTGGCATTTCTCGCCCACGGTTTCCGAAAAACTTCTTTTGATCAGGGCGATATATGCCCGGTTCGCTCGCCTGACGATGAAGTCGTCTGTGATGACCACGAGAGGATCGCTGATCCCGTCAAGCATATCCTCGAGCCCGATCTTGCTGCGGTAGATGAGATGGAATGGAAATTTTCGGTAGAGTAAAATGAAAGATGAGATCACCGTAACGGCAGCAAGGGCGATTCCCGCCGTTACCCATGCGCCGGTCATGAGGCGCGAGTCCCGGGACGCCGCTCTTCGGCCGCGGACCGCCGGAGGTAGTTCGGGCGCAGTTCGACGGCTCCACACCATTTCGTGATCGTCTCAAGGGCTGCGTACCCGGCAGCGGCGCATACGAGGCCCCGTTGCAGGGGAGCGGTCCCTGCGTCGACTATCCGGCATATGCGGCCCGCCTCGGAGCCGAGGACGCTTTTTCCATAGCCGAGGGCATCCACGACCACGATGTCAGCCGCGGAGAGGCCGGCCAGAAAGGAATCAAGGTGGGTAACGGAATCATCGGTCAGACGTGTGAGTCCGGGATCAGGGGAGAACGATGCCCAGAAAACCTCATTGTTGCGGGCTTCTATCGCGGCGAATATACGTCCGTGGTTGCGGCAGGCGGCATGCGCGAGAACGTAAAGAGATGAGAGCGGAAGTACCAATGATCGCCTCCCCAGGCAGAACCCTTTCACGAATGCCATGCCGATGCGCAGTCCGGTGAACGAACCGGGACCGGCCGCGACGGCGATACGGTCGAGATCTGAAGGCTTTATGCCGTTTATTGAGAGCATCATCGCGACTGCGGAAGCGATATGCTCGGCATGGGAACCGCCCGTGTATCTGGAAAACGCGGCGGCCGGCCGCGAATCGATGACGAGGCCGATTCCTAGATCGGTGGATGAGGTGTCGATGCCGAGCACCGCGATAGTCATGAAACCGCCCTCTTTGCCCGTGAAAGGGCGTGCCGAAGCAGCAGGTCTATTAGTCCGGCAAACGTTCCACCGACCGCCGCATAGCTTTTAGGGATCAGGGAATTGGATGTGAGTCCCGGCAGGGTATTGGTCTCGAGTACGTACAGAGTGTCGGATTCGAGAATCATGTCGGTACGGGAGATGCCTGCGCATCCGAGCAGGCGATGGGCAGCCAGGGCGGTTTCCTGTATGCGTCGCAGCAGTTCAGGAGGCCTGGGCGCCGGGACCAGTTCTTCCGAAGCTCCGGCGGTGTATTTGGCGGTGAAGTCGAAATATGAGGCCCTGGGTCTGATCTCCACAGGCGGGAGCGCGAATGGCCGGCCCTCATCCTTTTCCAGGACGCCACATGTGAATTCGATGCCCTGCAGTGAGGTCTCCACCAGAATTTCCGGAGAAAAGGGGCGTAATTTCTCGAGGATAGAGGTCAGTTCTTCCAAGGTGGAGACCCGCCCCATGAGTTTACTCGAACCGGATTGCGGGCATTTGACGAAGCAGGGAAAACCGTGTCTTTCGGCGATGTTTTCCGGAGTGTTTTGCGGAAAGAGGCCCCCATACACGGAGTAGGGGGGGACGGATAGACCGTTATTCAGATAAAGGTATTTGCTAGTGATCTTGTTCATCGCCACGGCACTCGCATACACATCCGATCCGGTGTACGGCAAACCCAGTGTTTCAAGGTATCCCTGCAGGACACCATCCTCTCCGAAAGAGCCATGGACCGCCAGGAACGCAGCCTTACTGCCGTCCCATACATCCGAAGCATCGTATCCCCTGAACGGGCCCTTCATTCGCGGTGCTTTCTCGGGTGTGGCGAGTTCGTCGGGCGAGGGGACCGTTTGCGCGTCGGTATCGCAGAAGAAAAAATCCCCTTTCCTGTTTATCACGACCGCTCTGGCATCGTAAAGTTCACGGTCGATATGCGTCAATACCTGCCTTCCCGACTGTAGCGAGATGTCGTGCTCGGCGGAAGGCCCTCCCATTACCACGCAGATTTTATGTTTCATAACGGCTTCCCCGAGAGTTTTTTACCGATCACCTCGACGATACGGGTCGCGGCGACCCGATACTGCTCGCGGCTGTCCCGCTCACGTATGGTGACCGTATCGTCATGCAGAGTCTGCGTATCGACGGTTACGCAAAACGGGGTTCCGGCTTCATCCTGCCTGGCATAACGTCTTCCGATCGAGGAGGTCTGGTCAAAAAATGATTTGATGGAGTTTTCGAGCAGGTCACGATAGATGTTTTCGCCTTTTTCAGGCATGCCGTCCTTTTTCACTAAAGGCAGGACGGCTACCTTAATGGGGGCGAGGGAAGGGTGAAAGCGAAGGACGGTCCGCGCCTGGTTCCCTTCGCCTTCCACAGCGAAGGCGTCGGTCAGAAAGGCCAGCGTGGCCCGGTCGGCTCCGGCGGCCGGCTCGATGACGCGAGGGAAAAAATGGCTGTTGGTTTCATTGTCGAAGTAGGCGAGGCTCTTTCCGCTCGCTTCGCTGTGGCGTTTAAGGTCGAAATCGCCCCGGTTGGCGATCCCTTCGAGCTCGCTCCATCCGAAGGGGAACCGGTACTCGACATCCGCGCAACCCTTGGCATAGTGAGCCAGTTCGTCTTTCCCATGCTCACGCATCCGGAGGTTCTCTTCACGG
>CAZGVZ010000578.1:0-3271 GCA_964529145.1 uncultured Fibrobacteraceae bacterium
CTTCCAGCCGTATAAGGTAGTATCCCGGCGCACAGGTACCTGCATCCCAGGTAACGGCGTGGGAACCCGCTTTCTGAGGACCGGAAACCAGAGTCGCGATTTTTCCGCCGTTCAGGCTGCAGACGGTCAGGGATACCCTGGCGGCCGCCGGAAGTGTGTAGCGTACGGTGGCTATGGGATTGAAGGGATTCGGGTTGTCATGGAAAAGCTCCAGACCGCCTTCAGCCCGATAACGAGCTGTTTTCAGGGCTGTGGAGAAGATGTCCTTCCCGAATGCGACACAATCCTCTTTCTTCAGGTTGTCGAACTCCATGTTCATGCCTCCGCACGAAGGCGACATCCTTCCCGGAAATACCTTGGCGGGTTTGTCGGACACCTCGGTGAGTTTCATGAGAAGGTTTTTCATGTAGGCATCGATCCGGTCCTGTCCGACCGGTGTGTTGCCCATATTTCCGCATAATATGAACAATCCTTCGATTTTATCCTTGAGTGCGGCCTTGTTGGTCTTGATGAAATTCTCGAGTTCAGTCTTGATCTTCCCGCCCTGAATCCCGCCGCCGATCACGAATTTTTCGTAATCGGCCACCTTAGGGTTCGTCGTGACGTCGATCACTTCGGCGATGTCGCCCATACCTTCGTTTATCCACTCCGCGGCGTCTTTCGAACTTCCGCACCAGGTTCCGTAGATTACCGTCCATTTCTTTCCTTCCGAAGCCTTAAGGTAATTTTCAAGCGCACTGACGGGTTTGGAAAAGACCGCTGTTCCAAGTCCGGCCAATCCCATTTTACAGAGATTTCTCCTGTCCATCACTCCCTCCTTTGGATAAGATATGGTAACCGTTCACGATATTCCAAGCCCGGTGTCCAGGTAGCCCAGGACCCCGTTTCCGGCCCCCTTCACCGCTTCGTCACGGAATGGATCCGCGCAGGCAGGCGCTCACGCGGAGATACTCCGGGAAGCGCGGGGAAATCGGAAGGTATATATTCGAATGGCCTTCGATACATGAAGATGCCGAGAATAAATATAAAGAATTATTCTCCTCAAAACCGAAGAATATGGCAGTACGCAAGACCTCATCCGGCGGCCGAGGGAGCATTCCCAGGTGTATCGCGGTTACGGTATGCACACGACCGGAGAAACTCCCGAAAAGCCGCCGCCCGGGACTGTGGCTTGTTGACTAGGTACGGATTCGAGGCGGCTCCCGGCGGCCTGCGGCCGTCAGAGACGCCCCCAAAGCACTCGGGGAGCTGTCGAAGAGGATGGCGATCGGCTGTCGACAGTACCGTCGGCGGCGGGAAAGAGCGATAGCATGGATATCAGACACCGGTTCCCGATCGGTTCTCGCCACCGCTTCTGAGAACCGATCTGATGCTTTTTAAAATTTCGGATGGATCCGTCGATTGCTCCATATTGTAAAGCACTTCCTCATTCTGCCGGGTTTGCAGGTTCAATTGTTTCTGAGTTTCTCTCATCAGGCGTAAACTCATGGTGACTTCCTGCTCCAGGCGAACCATGAAGTGGAGCGTTATCTCCTCCCGGAGCTCCTGAACGCGCTGGTCACGGTTTTGATAGATGATCACAAGCAGAGTGAGCACGGGACCGATTCCCGAGGTGAGTGTGGAAAGGAACGCGAAAGGAAACGGATCAGGATTTTCGCAGGGGGATACTCCCGTGTTGAAGAATATCCACAACAGTTGAAAAGCGAGAAGGATCAGCGGAACACCCGGATTGGTGAGAATGTTGCCGAGGTCGTCGACAAATCTCTGAAGACGGGTCCTCTCCCCGGCGATTTTTGTCCTGACGTTCAGTATGTCATGCTGTTTGGGATTACCTGCGGACCACATCTGTTCCAGGTTCATAGACAGCTCCTTTTTCAATCCTGATTGCGACACGGCAGCATATGGCCGGAGGTTCAGTTTTCTTTTCCGGCTCCTGAACTTTTGCGCCAGGGAAGGGTGCCGTTCATCTCGATTTCAAGGGAAAAACTCAGGAATGTCCGGATGACCACAATCGCGGACAGGACTCCGATGCTCGTGAAACTCGGGGTGACCGCAACCGTCTTCACGATATCGCCGGCGACAAGAAATTCCAGTCCCAGGATGATCGCTTTACCGAAATCCTTTCTGAAATCGGAGAAAGAGATCTTCCTTTGCCGGTTTATATCGAGAATGAAAATGAGGCTTCGGATCACTGCGCACACCGCGCCTCCGGCGATTACCGCGATTCCAAGAGCTTCGATGATCGTTCCCGTGGTTTCAATGATTTTTAGAATCATAAATGCCTGCATACTTAAACCGATATCGGTAGACGCCTTCCCGGCTGTCCCAGTGGCGTACAGGGAAGGCGATCAGGAAGATACACGTCGGAAACTCATCTTTTATAGATTTGCCGCGAATGGTATGATGCTTTTCGTTATCCATCGCAATAGTTCCGTTGTTCATGGCTGGGATAGCCTGTAATTATCCCGTGAGTTGAAAAAACCGGCAGAGCCGGACGCCAATCGCATATCAGCCATTTCGGCGCGTTCCGGTAAAATGATGAGTCCGTACGTGCTAATCTGGTTTCGACCGCCCAGGGCGGGAACCGTTGTCATCATTTCGCCGTACACTGATCGTGAGTTGTCGCATACTCCTCTACCGACAGATTCCTCAAAAAATGATTGTACATTAAATGGATTTCTCGGGTTCCTGTGACCTGGATTCGGTCCGGTAAGGTGTTATACTGTTATGCAAACATAATGCCTTGATCCCACGGTGTAATTTGAAACAAAGAAAATAAAATGCGATTACACGAAAAGGATCGGATGTAATCACAGCAATGAGGATTTTCTATGTTCGAGGAATTTGTAGGTGCAGATTGTCCAGGATTATGAAATAAAATTATATACAGTATATAAGGAATCCTATTGAAAAGAATCTTAAGTTCCGCCGAACAATTTTTAAGATTTCCTTGCATTATATCAAGAATCCATTTACATTTTTTGTAATGGTCATAATGTAAAGACAGGAAAGATACATAATAATGACCTGTCGAATAGACGTTTCGTCATTGCTCTTGTCCTTTGGCCATTCTTTCTTTAGAGTCTACAAGTCTGCTGCTGAATAATAGGTTTTCAATAACTATAGAATAAGCAGTATCCGTTTTTCCTTTTATAAGTTTTACCAGATAGTTACGTCTTGAATTACTCCTATCCGCTATAATGGATAACCCAGATAGCAGAGGTGTGATGCAGGTATTTACACTGTTTTTGATGATTCCGTAATGAGGGTT
>CAZGVZ010000579.1:0-3270 GCA_964529145.1 uncultured Fibrobacteraceae bacterium
AACGCCGGCCACGCCCCGGCGCTGAAGATCACCGCGGAGAAAAAGGTGGAGGAGATTATCTCGTCCGCCCGCCACAGAGCCGCGCAAATCAGACAGGAGATCGATAAGGAAGCCGTGGACATCGTCACGACCGCTCACGAGGAGAGCAAACGCGTTCTCGGTGAAACGGTCGAAGCCGCAAGGAGAGACGCGGAAAAAACCCGTGATCTCGCCCTGTCGCGGGCGGACGAGGAGCTTGCCCGGTATATGGCGCAGGCCGGGAAGAACATCGATCCTCTCGTCTCCGAAATATCGCGAATCGTCGCCGGCCCCTATCCTCAGGAGGAACACGGCGCATAATGTTCACGGCGGTGGGTAAATATGCGCTCATCAACGCGAAGCTGCGTGCGAGGATCAGCACGATGCTCTCCGAGAACTTCTTCTCCTCCCTGGCGAAATGCCGCTCGCTTCATGAAATGCTCCAGACTCTGCGCGGTTCAACTTTTTCGGACCTGGCCGACATTTACGACCGCACCGGCGATCTCAAGATGGTCGAACTGGCTCTTTACAGAAAAGAAGCGGCCGTTTTCGGTGAAATGGAACCTTTTCTCCCCCCTGAAGCGGTTCCCCTTACGAAAGCCTACGAGGCCGGGTACGAGATGGAAAATCTCAAGAACGCCCTCAGGCTGTTCTTCGACCATGTTATCCGTAAAAGGGACGTCGGTGAATCGCTCCCGTACCTGATGCGGGAACAGCTTGTGCACGCCATTCCCTTCGATCGGATCATCAATGCAGCAGGCATAGACGAGATCGCGAGGCTTCTCGACCATACCCCATACGGAGAGATCGTCAGAGCCATGATTCCCGAGGTGGAGCGGATGCGTTCGCTCTTTCCCCTCACCTCGGCACTCGACCGCCACTATTACCGGCGTCTGCTCGAGGAAACCGCGAACCTCACCGGCCGGGACCGGATCGTCGCCTCCAGGCTCATCGGCATCGAAATCGACCTCCAGAACATTAGCTGGATAATCCGTTTCCGCAGTTTTTACCAGTTGCCGTATGAAACCGTTTCAGGCCTGATCATTCCCGGCGGCTTCACGGTCAAGGGAACCACTCTCCAGGACGTCTACAGGTCACAGCAGCTCTCCCCCTCCCTTGAAACCATGCTCCGCAAGAACTACCCCGGCGTGACAGCGCTGCTGTCGCGGCAAAACCAGGAACAATCGTCGAAGCTTTCGATCATCGAGCGACTGCTCGAGGAGATCATGGCCGAAGAGGTACGCAGGATCATGCAGGGCTATCCGTTCACCGTAGGCATCGTTCTGGCCTATTTCATCCTCAAACGCCTCGAAATAAAACGGATCAGGACCGTGCTCAATGCCGGACAATACCGATTGAGCAGAGAGCGGACCGAGGGAGCCCTGTGATGTTCACCGAATCGATGATACGGCTGTTCGCTGTTGCCCTCGACCGGGATGCGGAAAAAATCACCGAGGCGCTCCTTGGTCTGGGCGTCATGCAGTTCGTGTCGATCACCAGTTTCGACCATCCCTCCTCCGCTCTTTTCAAGAGCGAGGGGGTGGAAGCCGGTTCGCTGGAAAGGCTGACCGAGGTTCGCGGCCGCATCGAAACCTTTCTTGGAAGCGTAGGAATCGTACCCCGCATCCCCCCCTCTTTCGACATCTCCGGAATGGAGCCGTCACGAATATCCGAAGAGAACGAGAAAATCGACGCTCTGGCTTCGGAGTTGCAGGATATACGGGATCGCCAGAGCGGTATACAGAATGAAATCTTGAAATATAAGGAGATCGGGCGGCAGCTCGATCTTTACGGCTCAGGCATTTCGCCCGAGATGCTGCGCACCGGTTTTTCCTTCGTGACGGTTCGTCTGGGTTCGTTTCCCGCGGAACGGGAATCCCTGCTGCACAACTCCACGATTCCCCTGGTAGCCATTCCCTTCGGGGAATCGAACGGACGCTCTCAACTGGTTGTCATCTCGATGAAGCGCGACCGCGAACGTGTCGATACACTGCTCACGGAGAACGGATGGACTCCCCTGGAAATTTCGGAAACGATGCACACGATAAAGGGAGATGTTTCGCAGACCATTCGCGGCAAACTCGACAGGCTCCGGGAGGAGCAGGGCCGTCTGCAGGAAAAGGCGCGCACTGTCGTCACCTCCAGAAGCGGCTCCCTTATAGACTCATGGACCAGGATCCGGGTCGATGAAATGCGTTCCAGAATTCAGTCTAACTTCACACGTTCGACGCACGTACTGCTGTTTTCAGGCTGGATCCCCACAGATTGCCGTGCCGCGGTTACCAGAAAGATCGAGGCCGCTTCCGAAGGCAGATGCCATATCGAATGGCTCTCTCCGGATACGGTTTCCGACCTCAACGAGGAACCGGTTGCCCCTCCGGTGAAGTTGCGTAATCCGAAACTTCTGGCCCCCTTTCAGATGCTTGTCGAAAATTTCGGTATTCCGGAATATGGAACGGTCGATCCCACTCCCTTCATCGTGGTCACCTATCTCGCCATGTTCGGCCTGATGTTCGCGGATATGGGACAGGGAGCCGTTCTCGTTCTGTCGGGAATATGCGGTCTGCGGTGGTTCAACCGGGAAAAACGGGGCTGGAGAAACATCTCGTCACTGCTGGTCTGGTGCGGTGCGTCGTCCATGGTGTCGGGCGCCCTGTTCGGTTCGTTTTTCGGTTTTTCCGCCACCCGCCCCCTGTGGTTCGATTTTCACGGCATCGTGACTGGCAGGGCTAACCCCTCCTCCACTGGAGTGACTTCCATATTCGGAATCCTCGGGATCACCGTGAAATTCGGTATCGCGGTCATTTCCTGCGGTCTTTTTTTCAACTGGCTCAACCTGGCGCTCAAGAAAAGATGGCTGGAGCTGGTGTTCGACAAGGGCGGGATCCTCGGGGGATGGATCTACTTCGGCGGCATCTATTGCGCCTTGTACATGATCGGGCACGACTACCGGGAACTGCCGGAACCGCACGTTCTTCTGCCCCTGATCGCTTTTCCGGCCCTGCTGCTCTTCCTGAAGGGACCGCTTCACGCCGGAGCTCACGGCAACCGCATTTCGGCGGCATCCGTTCTGACCTTCACGATGGAATGGGTCGTAGAACTTCTGGAGCTGTTCGGAGGTTATCTCTCGAATACGCTTTCATTCATGCGGGTGGCAGGGCTCGGCATCGCGCACGTCAGCCTGATGGTAGCGTTCTTCACCATGGCGGAAATGGCCAGGGGAGAAAATCCCGGATTCGGTTCTACCGTGCT
>CAZGVZ010000580.1:0-3269 GCA_964529145.1 uncultured Fibrobacteraceae bacterium
CAGTCACAGGGCTGCCTCTGGGCGGGCTTGGAGACAGGCTGCTTGCCTCTTTCCGCAACCGCCATATCGGTTTCGTCTTTCAATTCCACCATCTGCTGCCGGACTTCACGGCATTGGAAAACGTGATCATGCCGGGGCTCATCGGCGGAAAGAGCCGTGACGAGTGCATTAAACGGGGTGAGGAGCTGCTGGAAGTATTCGGCCTGGAAAGGTGGAAAAGACATTTTCCTTCGGAACTCTCGGGCGGGGAAAGGCAGCGTGTCGCGCTCGCGCGCGCCCTGTTCAATACACCATCCCTCATTCTCGCGGACGAACCGACCGGCAACCTGGACCGCAAAAACGGAGATATCCTTCTGGATTATTTTCGAAAGGCGAACAGGGAGTTGCATCAGACATTCCTGATTGCCACCCACAATAACCGGCTGACCGCGGGTCTTCACCGTACACTCTATCTCAGGGATGGGCAGCTGGGAACACCCGATGAGGCAGGCACCCCGCTCTCTTCGTGATTAAGCATGAGCTTTTTTAGCCGGACCTCCCTGCAAACCCCGTTCCGGATTGGGAAGTCCCGGAAAGTGTTCAAAAATTATATTTATTACGATAAACCTGTGGAACGGGCAATTGAAATTCCTGAAACGGGGTATCCCTTTGATTCAGGCAAATACAATAGATGGTACTTTTCGCAGTTCATTTGCCGCCCCTGCCCTTCCCTCTGCGTTTGAGGTGGAGGGAAGCCGTATTCCCTTCCGGCTCCCTTCCACTATAAATGGGAAAAGGGCCGGGAATAGGGGTGAACACAGATGGAAAAGAGCGGATACCACGGCTGGTTGTGAGCTGAAGGGATATCCCGGGTCCGGTACTCAACGCCTGTATATACATTCAAACCGTGTAAAGGCACATCTATGAAACTTTGTGACGAGTGCGGAGTGAACCCTGCAAACATTCACCTGACGCAAATCATGCAGAACAAGACGCAGGTTTCCCATCTTTGTGAGGAGTGCGCCCGGAAAAAGGGGATAAGTGTCTCGCTGGGTGAGGAAATGACCGGTTCGACCGCTCCTCAGTCCAAACCCGAAGTCGACAAGACCTGCAAGCGATGCGGGTGCACCTACTCGCTGTTCAGGTCTAAGGGATGGCTCGGCTGCAGCGAATGTTACAAGGCTTTCGAGAAAGAGATCGACGATCTCCTTATGCAGATGCATGGATCGCTTGTCCACAAGGGAAAGCGGTACACGTCTCACGCGGGTACGCCTCAGGCACTCAGCGGCGAAATGAAACGGCTTCGGCACGAGCTTGCCATGGCGATCAAAAACGAGGAGTTCGAACAGGCCGCCACGATTCGGGATGCGATCCATACGATCAAACAGATGGGCATCCAATGACTGCAAGAGCCAACTCTTCACTTTCCGAGATGTTATCCGATGCGCTGCCGATATGGTTTTCCAACACAGGCCCCGAGTCGGACATTGCCATTTCCACGAGAGTACGCCTTGCGCGCAACCTGGAAAACCACCGTTTCACCTATCACGCGAACCGTTCGGAACGAAAAAAGGTATTCGAAACCGTCGCCTCTGTGCTCCGTAAAGAGGAATTCAACGCTTTTTCGCTGATCAACTGCTCCGCGCTCTCGTCCCTCGATCAGGAACTGCTTCTCGAGGAGCGCCTCGTGAGTCCCGACCTCCTTAATGTGGAAGGCGACCGGGGCGTCGCGATCGAAGAGAACCGTTACACTTCGATCATGATCAACGAAGAGGACCATCTGCGGCTCCACTCGTTCGACTCCGGGTTCAAGGCCGACGATGTCTGGCTCCGCATCAACGCGATCGACGATCTGCTCGGTAGCTACCTTCCTTACGCCTATGAGGTACGGAGGGGTTTTCTGACCAGTTGTCCCACCAATTCCGGAACGGGCCTCAGGGTATCGTTCCTGCTTCATCTGCCGGGCCTGGCGCTCACGAAGACCATCGACTCGGTGCTGCTGGGAGCGAGTCAGATGGGAATCTCGACCCGGGGATTCTTCGGGGAGCACTCCGAAGTCGTCGGGAATCTTTTTCAGCTCTCCAACCAGGCGACGCTCGGTGCCTGCGAAGAGGAATTTCTTCAGCATACCCAGAAGATCATCAGCGAAGTGATCGGCCACGAGCGTGCCGCGAGAGAGCGGATCCTCAGCGACGCGCCTCTCGAAATCAGCGATAAGGTGCACCGCGCCTGGGGAATACTGCTGCATGCGAAAATGCTCTCCATGCCGGAATTCCTCAATCTCGCTTCAGCTCTGAGAATGGGAATCGACTGCAGTCTCTTCACCGAACTGACCCTGGAACGGCTCAACCGAATCACGCTCATGACCATGCCCGCGCACCTGCAGAGGTACCGGCGCAAGACGATGAGCGACGAACGGCTGCAGTGTGAACGCGCCGAAATCGTCAGGGAAATTGCGGGGGCAAAACCGGTGAAAAGAAAGAGAAGAAACAATAAAAGCGGCCTGTCATCCGAAACAACATGATGTTTTTTGTACAAAGTGAACACCGGAGGAGAAATCAATCATGAACGGGATGTTTACCGATCGTGTTAAAAAAGTGATGCAGATTGCCCGGGAAGAGTCGGTACGGCTGGGCAACGACTACGTGGGTACCGAACACCTCCTGCTCGGTCTCGTGAAGGAAGGCGACGGGGTGGCGGTAGCGGTTCTGCGAAGCATGGGAGTGGAACTCGATGAACTGAGCGCCAATATTGAAAAGGCGATCACCTCCACAGGCGGCATGATGACCATCGGCCAGATGCTTCCCTTCACCCCACGCGCGAAAAAAGTCCTGGAAATCGCCGCGAACGAAGCGCGGGCGATGTCCCACAAATACATTGGAACCGAACACCTGCTTCTCGCGCTGATGAAAGACACCGAATCTGCGGCTGCGAACGCACTCGCGGCCGCCGGTCTCGACTATGACCGTGTCAAGGAAGAGATCAACAGGGTCCTGCGGGGCGGCGAGTCGGTGGGCGGGAGTTCCAAGGAGAAAAGCAAGACGCCTTTTCTCGATCACTTCGGCCGCGATCTCACGCAAATGGCGCGCGAAGGAAAACTCGACCCTGTGATCGGGCGGGAAAAGGAGATCGAACGGGTGGTTCAGATCCTGAGCCGCCGCAAAAAGAACAACCCCGTTCTCATCGGTGAGCCGGGTATAGGTAAAACGGCGATCGTCGAGGGGCTCGCCCAGAAGATCGTGGAAAAGAACATACCCCAGGTGCTCGAAAACAAACGGGTGATCAATCTC
>CAZGVZ010000581.1:0-3268 GCA_964529145.1 uncultured Fibrobacteraceae bacterium
ATTTCGATCGGAGGAAAGTCGACCGCAATCGTCATGGACAATCTCATCGTGGGATGCGACCTTGGAATCGGCATCAAGGACGAGGAATCCCATGCGGAGATAGACCACAACACGTTTGTCCGCAACCGGCTCGCGGTCGCCGTCTATTCGAAGGCGTTCGGCAGAGGCGGAGGCACGGCGAACGTGGCCAACTCCATTCTTTCATCATCGAAAAGCGGTTCGTACTTCGAGGACCGTTACTCCACGGTGAAGTTCTCCCACTGCGTCTCGGATGTCGACGTGCTTCCGGGTGCCGGTAACTTTACCGGAGATCCCGGTTTTCTCGATCCTTTCGTCAATAATTTCCAGCTGCATCCCCAGTCACCATGCCTCGGCAGGGGACTCAACGCCGACGGGACACCGACCGATATCGGCGCTCGTTACACTTTCGACGCGGCCCATTTTTCGCCGGCGCTCGTGCCGGCGGTTTCCGCCCCGGCGATCGTCATCAACGAAGTGATGTACAACGACGACAAGAAAAGCAAGAGCAACGATTGGGTCGAGCTCCACAATCCTTCTGACGGAGAGGTAGATCTGAGCGGCTGGAAGATCACCGACAAGGGCGATTACGCGAACTGGGAAAAGAGCATCGACCCGGCGGATCTTGACACCGACGAAGTTTTCATTTTTCCCGAAGGCACGAAACTCGCCGCGAAAGGGTACCTCGTGATCGCCAGGGATCCCGCGGCGTTCACGTCGGTGTACCGGGACGCGGCGAACTGTCTGGACAAGGCCATGCCGTTCGGATTGACCTCGGTTGAAACGCTGCTCCTGTACGACAGCGCCGGTGGGCTCGTGACCGTGGTGGCGTACAGAAATCTCGCCCCGTGGCCTACAGCCCCCGATGGAAAGGGTTCGAGCCTGGAGCTTATCCATGCCTCGAGGCTCAATTACCATCCGCTGAACTGGAGCGCATCCGCAGGAACAGGCACTCCAGGGAGGGCCAATACCGCTTCCCGGGTGATCCGTCCGCGGCGGGCGAATGCTGCGCCTCTCACCTATCTTCTCGCCCAGAATTTTCCCAATCCGTGCAAGACGGTGACCACCATACGTTTCTCACTGCCCGAGGAACAGCACGTGAACATAGAGATCTACAACACCTCCGGCCGCCTTCTCGAGACCATTGTCAACGAAAGGGTCAACGCGGGCGTTCACAGTGTGCAATGGAACGCTCAGCGCCATGCGGCGGGCGTTTACTTTTACCAGATAAGGACGAAACGTTTTACGCAGACGAAAAAACTGACCATACAGTAATCAGCGGATTCAGGCCCGGGAAGGAACTCCCCCCCTCCAAGTGCGCCTAGTGGTGCAACCCGGGCTGATCCGATGATAACGGCCAGGCACAGGGAACCGGCACAGGGTGCCGGCCATGACCGTGAAGGGTACGGGTTCAATTCCGTACCCTTTTTCTATCTGACGCGTATCTTTCGGTTCCATGTCACCGCCGCCACAGCCACGAGCCCGAGCGCAAGAAGCGCCATGATCACATCGGCTGCCAGCAGCAGGTAATTATGTCCGGCTATGTACCGTTTCGCGAGGAGCGCGAGGGAAAAAAAGGTGGTTACGATCATGAAGAACGCGGGAATCACGAGAAAGCCGAATTTTTTCCGGTTCGCGGAGAGCCAGGCAGCAAGCGTGATCAGGGTCAGGGCGGCAAGCAGCTGGTTGGCGGTGCCGAACACGGGCCAGATCGCGTTGAATGCGTTGGTGAACGCAAGCACGAGCATCAATGCGACGGATAGGCCGGAATTGAAGAGATAGGATCTGATCCAGGCCGGCGGATTTCTGAACATTATCGCCCAAAGCTCCTCGAAAAGATACCGGTTGATGCGAACAGCGGTATCGAGTGTCGTGGCTACAAAGCCCTCGACCATCAGAATGCCGAAAATCGTTCCGTACACCATGGGAATGTGAAGGCCTTTGTGCATGAGTCCGCTCATCGCGAGTGAAAATGCGAGTATCGGATTGGATTTTCCGGATGTGTCCGAAGGGTGGACGATCTGCGTATATTCCTGAAAAGGAATGCCGCCGGAGAGCGCGATGATCACTCCCACGGCAAGCAGGGTCTCGAGCAGCATGCCTCCATACCCTATCGTACGTGCCGCGGGCTCACTCGTCACCTGTTTCGAAACCGTCCCGCCTGCCACCAGCGCGTGAAAACCTGAAATGGCCCCGCATGCGACGGTAATGAACAGAAAGGGCCAGATCATTCCGAGTCCAGGTGAAGTGGCCCCCCCGGATAAGTTGAATGCGGGTGCCGTGGAGGTAACCCCCTGCACTCCCGCTCCGACCGACCCGGCCATGAGCAGAAGTATCCCTGCGTATAAAATGAACACGTTGATGAAATCCCTCGGCTGGA
The DNA here is from genome assembly GCA_964529145.1 of uncultured Fibrobacteraceae bacterium. GTDB lineage: Bacteria > Fibrobacterota > Chitinivibrionia > Chitinivibrionales > Chitinispirillaceae > JAFGNB01. The sequence goes on from CAZGVZ010000581.1 coordinate 2,399, forward strand.
GCAGCAGCCATACGGGCGCACCGGCCGCGAAGAATGTATAGACGGAAAGAGAAATCATCCACACGGACGAATCGAGGGAAACGGGAAAGAGAACTCCGGCCACTACCGAAAGAGCGCAGATCGTGAGGGACAGGGAGATCGCCACTGCCATCGATACATTTTTTCTATAGATGAGAAAACCGATCAACGGAGCACAGGATGTAATGAAAATCACGGAGGTGGACGCGATACCCCCGATTCGCCCCATCTTGACACCACCGCGGGTGATTGTCCTGAGGATCGATTGATCGACAGGCAGTCTGAGCTGGTCCAGAGACACGAGAGAAGTGAGAGAGGTCGCGGACGCGACGAGAAACGCTGACGTGACCAGCAGGATCATTACTATTGTAAACGCTATCATGAGCGCGAATCCGCTCTCACCGAGCGATTTCCGCGCCACTTCCGCGATCGACCTTCCCCGTTCCCGCATCGAAACGAAAAGAGTGACGTAATCGTGCACCGCTCCGATGAAAATACCACCGATCAGTACCCAGAGCCATACCGGTACGAATCCGTACATGAGCGCCATCGTGGGTCCCAGTATGGGCCCCGCACCGGCTATCGAAGAGAAGTGATGAGCGAACACCACCGGGCTTTTCGTGGGACAATAATCCGCCCCGTCCCTGAATTCGACCGCGGGAGCGATCCGTTTTCCATCCTCACCGAGAATTTTCGCGATATGGCGTGAATAAAAACGGTAACCCAGTGCAACCGCTGCAAGCGCGCCTGCAAGAAGCCATAGAACGTTCATCAAAGCACCTCCGAAATCAACTACCACGGCTAAAAGCCGTGGTCTGGCTTGAGAGCGGGCCAAGCGGTATAACGGAAACA
>CAZGVZ010000582.1:0-3266 GCA_964529145.1 uncultured Fibrobacteraceae bacterium
CGTTCCGCCTGAGCAACATAACTGAGAGAATTCTGCAATAATTCTGGAATCGGTATGTCGGTAATTTCGATGTGCTGTTCGGTAATGCCCCAATCCGTCGTCTTTTGATCGACCGTCCGGCGGATATGCTCCTCGATCTTGTCCCCATTCTCGAGGAACACAGACAAATCATAACTGCTTACAGCACTCCGGAGGGCGGTTTTAGCGGAAAGAATGACCGCTTCCTCATAGTTTTGCACTTCGCAGATTGCCTTCTCTGCATCCCACACAAGCCAGAAACAAAGCGCGTCCACGGTGACGGTCACCGAGTCACGGGTAAGGGTCGTCTCAGCAGTAAAATCGCTTACCCGAATCCTGAGATCCACAATTGATGCAATCCAGTCGATGACCGGAAGAACAAAAAAGATCCCCGGACCACGAACACGGTGGAATTCTCCGAGTCTGAGAATGATGGCACGCTCCCACTCGTCGGTTTTTCTGACAGAGAGGACGAGAAGGAGCCCGGCGAGCGCAAACATGGCAGTGATCCAGTACCCACCAGGCCCGAGGCGAGGGAAACCAGATAAGACTCTAACTGCGCAACCGCCAAGTGCAAAAACAATGACAATCACCATCCTCAAAACAATGATTCGAGCGAGTGATCGTTGTGTGACCGTCGCACTGTTGGTCACCAGAGTCTTTTTAGTCTGTCCCGAACCGGAAATATTCATACGTCCTCCTTATATCCGTCAATCAACGCCGGAATTTCCTCTTTTTCTATCCCCAATGCTGCAAACTCCAGTACCATACGGCGAAGCAGACCCTGCAATAATGCATCCCGCTCGGCCTGCGCCGGTTCCGGGGTGTTATCGGAAATAAACGTTCCGCTCCCCACTTGCGTCATTACGATGCCACGGAGTTCAAGTTCCGCATACGCCTTCGCTATGGTATTCGGGTTTATTTTAAGCTGAATGGCCAGGGAACGAATCGTCGGAAGCCGCGTACCCGGAGGAAGCACTCCTGAGAGAACCGCGTCCTCAATTCGACGAATTATCTGACGGTAAAAAGGTACCCCACTGGCAGTGTCAAGTGTAAATTCCGGAATTTTCGGCGCAATTGTACTACTCATCTAGTACAATTAGATTTGTACTAGTACAATTCGTCAAGAGAAATATAAAAACTTCAGAAAATTTTAATTGCTCTGTCCCCAAAAAGAAATCAGAATATCCTCTGTCCCCGACGGAAGGTCGCGAGAATCTCGCCCCGGAACGTGTTCCCTGTATACGGACAATTTTTCCCCCGTGAAAGCCAGGAGTCCGATGCAGGATTGATGACAACGGCCTTGTCAGGATCAAGGAGAACCAAATCCGCTTCCTGCCCTTCGGTCAGGCGACCTTTTGCAAGACCGAGAAGACGGGAAGGATTCGCAGACATGATGCGTGAGAGATCAGAGAGCGTCAAAGGTCCCTCTTTTACGAGAACGCTGTTACAAACAGGAAACGCAGCCTGAATCCCCGAAAAACCAGGGGCGCCTGCTAACTTGTCATCAGCAGTGTGAGGCGCGTGATCGGTAGCGATAGAGTCAATCGTTCCGTCCACAAGACCCCTGATCAGTGCTTGTCGGTCTTTTTCATGCCGGAGCGGCGGATTCACGATTTCGTGAGACTCTGAGGTCAGCGCAAGATGATGTGGCGTCACTTCGCAACTTACTTCTTTTCTCCGGGTTTTCGCGTCACGAACCGCAGCAAGGGAACCAGCAGTGCTGATGTGTGCAATATGAACCCGGCAACCCGCTTCTTCGGCAAGTGCGAGATTCCGGTATGTCAGGGTATCCTCCGCCAGCCGGAGAAGTCGCTCGGTTTTATCGTAGAGCGTGGCGGAATGTTCAGGGTCGGCAAGCGCCGAGGCACGAAGTTCACGGGCTCGTTCCGCCAGGGAAGGATCCTCACAATGGCAGGAGACGAGCACACCCGTTTTGGCACAGGCACGCATTGCATCCAGCATCACGGCAGCTGAAGCGACTTCATGACCATCCTCGGTCGCGATCGGTGTTTCGGCAGGATCGAGATCGGCAAGGGCCGACGTATCAGTCCCGCCAAAGGCACGCGTCAGGCTTACAGCCTGGAAGATGTCGGTGAATCCCGAACCGGACGCACGCGAGCGTACGTCAAGGGACGCGCCACGATCGGATATCACCGGGTTTGTGTTGGGCATAAGCACGACGGTTGCATAGCCGCCCGCCGCCGCCGCGCGGGATCCGCTTTGCAGATCCTCCTTTTTTGTAAACCCGGGATCACGGAAATGTGCATGCATGTCGATAAATGAGGGCATGAGCGTCGCACCACCGCAGTCGATAATGCGGGCGTCGGGGTGCGCAACGTGCGCGGGGTGCAAGCTCGCATCGGGGATTCCAGCCCTCGCGGGGTGCAAGCTTGCGGGATGTTCAACATTCATGAACTCACCATCTCCTTTATATACCGCCGCGATTTTTCCGTCGCGGACAAGGAGGGAGCCAGGAGTGTCGGTATCGCAATCGACGAGGCGTGCGTTCACGAAGAGAAGGGATTCGCTCACAGGAACTCTCCGATTCCGGCGCGGTAGAGTTCGTCACAGTACTGGCAAGCGTACTCGGCGCGTTTGCGGTCAACGAGCTGGAAGACGTGCGGGACAGTGTTCTCGGAACTGGTGATGCAGCGGGGATTCCGGCATTTGATAACGTTTTCCACCCGATCCGGCAAGGCAAGACCTATCTTGCGCACCACGTGTTCCTCTTCCACCACGTTGACGGTAATGTCCGGGTCGATAAATCCGAGTACGGAGTAGTCCACGTCAATCACGTTATCAATCTTGATAATATCCTTTTTCCCGAGATGTTTTGACGGAACATTCATTATGAGTGCAACGCTGAAAGGAACCTTGTCCAGTTTGAGCCAGTTGAAGATCCTGATGCCGGTTCCGGCGCGAATATGGTCTATGACGAGTCCGTCCCTGATTTTTTGTACGTTCATTTCTTCTCTCCTTCGCAGCCGAGGAGCGTCGCGATAAGTGCCATCCGTGCGAACATGCCGAACTTGACCTGGCGAAAGTAGGCCGCACGCGGATCAGCATCAACTTCCGGAGATATTTCGTTCACCCGGGGAAGCGGATGAAGTACGCAGAGATCTTTTTTCGCGAGGTGCATTTTTTCCGCGTCCAGGATGTAGCTGTCCTTGAGGCGGACATAGTCCTGTTCATTGAAGAACCGTTCCTTCTGGACACGGGTCATGTATAGAATGTCGAGGTCGCCG
>CAZGVZ010000583.1:0-3265 GCA_964529145.1 uncultured Fibrobacteraceae bacterium
CCAGGGATGAGGCTGAGATCGACCGGTTCGTCATTCCCGAAGAGCTCAGAGCTACCGAACCATCCCTGTCCGGAGATCCCGGAAAAACGCATGTCGGTTCCATGGGAGTCTACATTTTCAACAAGAGAACCCTGTTCGATCTGCTTGAAAGGCACGATTTCGACGATTTCGGCAAACAGCTGATCCCCGCCGCGATCGGAAATTACCGGATCTTCGCGTACCCTTTCAACGGATACTGGGAGGACATCGGAACAATTGGATCCTTCTTCAGAGCTCATATTGAAATGACGGGACCCTCACCGCCATTCAATTTTTATGACCAGCAGCAGCCGATTTTTACCCGTGCGCGTTTTCTTCCGGCAGCCAAGATAACCGGGTCATCGATCGACGCATCGATTATCTGTGAGGGATCGATGATCGAGAACGCCTCGGTCGCAGACTCGGTTCTTGGAGTACGTTCCGTGATCAGGAGCGGAAGCAAATTGTCCCGGGTGATTTTTATGGGCTCCGATTTTTATGAAACGGAACGGGAAGGCGAAGGTGACCTCCTGGGTATCGGGCGTGATTGTGTGATCAAAAACGCCATTCTGGACAAAGATGTGCGAATCGGGGACGGCGTTCAGCTCATCAACCGGCAGGGGGTCACTGATGGTGTCATCGACGGGTTGCAGATCCGGGAAGGGATCATCGTAGTACCAAAGGCAACGAAGATTCCCTCAGGATTCATGTTTTGACCCTGTCGCCGGCCCGGATATCCGGGAATCCGGCTGCGCGGCAATGGATTGTCCGCAGGATCGTCTACGGCGATACGATAGCAGCTCTGGATGAACTGTTCTGCGAGGCAAAAGCAGAATACATACCGCTGAAAGGGGCCCACCTCATCTGCACTGGGCTGGCCGACAGGATGCGTGAACGCGGCATGATCGATATCGATCTGCTGGTGCGCCCCACGGAATATGAACGGATCAAACGTTTTCTCGGTTCACGCCCGGGAATCAAAAGTGAACCTCCCGACCCCTGGCCTTTCGAACAGGCATTCATCCTGGCGCGCGGGGGGCACGGGGTTCGATTCGAACTGCACAGAGCCTTGAATCGTCCCGAACGGTTTCTTCTCGATGTCGAGCGGCTTTTTTCAAGGTCTGGTCCGCAAACCCGTTTTCGAAGGATCATGACCTCAGAGGATGCCCTTGTAGTCCTGCTCTGTCATACCCTGGTGCATCTGGTGGACGGGATCCGGAGCCAGGTGTTCGATGAAATCGGCTTGCTGGCCGGGCAGAAGGGGTTTTCCTGGGAGCACTTCTTCGGGGCTTTGCGGGAGACTGGAATAGAACGGTTCGGGAGAGCGTTGCTGCTTCGAGCCGCGCGTGCCGGGAAATTGCAGCTTCCGGTCAATTTAGAAGATTCCGGGTGGGCGGCAGCGCTTCTCGGCATCAGGACACCAGGAAGAGGAAGGGGAGTCCTGACCTTGCTTTTCCGCTGCTGTATCGAATCTGTGTTCGTACGGGACCCTGCGGCTCTCTTTCTGCGGCATGCGTTTCGCTTTCTCAGGCCTGATAGGCATTGAGTTCGAAGTGGCATTCGCCGATGCACCACTTAAGGGCGCCATATTGTGGATTCCAGCCGATCGGTGACTCCTCGGTGCAGCATGCACCTGCAAAGGTTACGCTTATATCTTCCGAAAAAATCACCGGTTTTTCATACTTTTTTTTCATCCCCATACCTCCCTTGCGATACCGTACCGATCATGAAGTATACTATTATGCGGTACAAAAAGTGGATGGTTTTGCTTCGGAACGCGGCCGCGGCGGACGGTACTTTGAAACCGGCTTTCAGGAAGGGCGCAACAGAGATGGTGTTTACAAAGGCTACGCCGCGTCCGAACCGGCGGATGAGCGGTTCCGAAGCGAGTTCGGCGACAATCGAGGAGCGTGGCACTCTTTCGATCGAGCGGCTGTCGTCTCCCATGAAAAAGAGAGTGGAGCCTTTTTCCAAAACCAGACGGTGCAACAGGATGCGTTCACCGCACTCAAAAAGATAGCAGTGCCCCCGTACGGGAGTTTCCGCTTTTTTCACCGCGATCGAATCTCCCTTTGCAATGGACGGTTCCATCGAAGAGCCATCTATCCGGACCGTCAGGAACGGCTGGGCGGAAAGCACCAGGGGTATGGTGCTTCGTCTATTGGAACAGGGTTTCATAGAGCGCATTGGCATAGTTGCATGACTGCTCGATCGGCTTTACAAAACTCCCGTTTTCCGCGTACATCATTCCCGGGCACAGAATGCAATACCTCAGGAAACGGCACGAACCGCACGGCTCGATATCCGACCGGCGCAGCGAACGCAGGCTTTTGATCAGCGGCGAAGCACGGAGGATTTCAGGAAGCGGACGGTCGTCGGTGATCACGTTGCTTATGGCGCAGTCACGAATCGAAAGACAGGGCACCACATCTCCCGTTGCAAGGATGGATACCATACCGAAGAGGTTTTCACAGAGAAAATTTTCCCTTCCTGTGTCGGCATCGAGCGCTTTGTACGCCAGACGCATCGCTGCGCGCCCTTTTTCTGAAATGCCGCCCAGATACCGTTTGTAGAACTCCCGGGTAGTGGTGGGCCCGCATATCGGCCGGATTCTGTCGCTTGTACATATTTTCGACGCCCCCACCTGGATTTCAAAGCCCCGCGAGGAAAAAAAAGCCTTGGTTGCGGCAAGATCGTCGACGTTCTCTTCAGTGAGGTTTACGATGGCAACGACCCTGAATCCTCCCGACTTGAGGCTGTCGGCGCAGGCGAGCGCTCTATGGAACGAGCCGGGAACACAGGTGAATGCGTCGTGAACCCGTGGACTGCGGGAGAAGAAGGAAAATCGTATATAGCCGAAATAGGAGGAGTTCGCGATCAGAAAGCGGATGTGCCTGTCCGTCATGAGTGTCCCGTTGCTCAGTATGGACATTTCGAAGAATTTCCTGCGGATCGCGTGGTCGAAAATGTCGAGGATATCGTCTCGGATGAAAGGTTCTCCCCCTGTCAACAAGAGGGTCAATATGCCAGCATCGGCCATGCGGTCGAGCACCGACCTGAGCTGATCCGTGGAGAGCTCGGCTTCGGAGGAGGGTTCGATAAAACAGTATTTACAACGAAGGTTGCAGCGTCTTGTGAGTTCGATCGATCCGGCGGAAGGAAATCCCCGGGAGCGGAGCGATCTGAGCTTCTGCTGCACGGTGCAGGGTTCGGGAGCGCTCATGGGCATACCTCGGTCATCAGGCCG
>CAZGVZ010000584.1:0-2560 GCA_964529145.1 uncultured Fibrobacteraceae bacterium
GTTTCCTCATCGTTACGGATCAGGCGTCTCCGGTTTTCCTGATGTTTCAGGAGCCGTGAAAGCCTTTTTATCCTGAGATGAGTGGAGTGGCCGGCTGCAGGAGATTTCGCCAGTCCCGATCCGGACCGGTATACGGAATCGGTCGGCAGGAGTTCCGACGAATCCGACGAGAGTCGCGCGAAACAGATCCATCCGCTCTCACGATTTCTCACCAGTGTATAACCATCGGGACTCTCTACATGCTGATAATATTCGTCTCCCCAGACCCGCACCGGAACCAGAGAACCATCCGGTTGTCTAAACTCGTACCAATCACCATTGTGAGGAGCCGCCTTCAAGCCGCCGAAATATGCGCCCGAAATAATGAGTAAAGTCCAGAACCTTCCATGAATGGTCGCGGTCACTGTCCCCCCTTTTTTCCTGACGATACGGATTGGGACTCGGGTCCCGGGATGCAGGGCAAAGATTCTCCAGGCCGGGTACCGCTCCTGCCTCCCCTGACAGGGTATATTCCACTAATATATCTCTTAATCGGCTGAAAAAGTGATAGGATTACAAACAATATATATAGAGAGGCTTTCAACCTGAAGCCGTGGTCAGAAAAATCGCCGCTTCTGACGCGACGGACGCCAGATGAAACCGCATTGCGTGCATTTCAGGCGCCTTTTTCCCGACAAGGTCCGCAGCGGAGCGAAGAAGAAAGGATCGTAATACTCAGTTTTATCACCCTTACACTTCGGGCATTGCTCGCCCGGAGACCCCCCGAGCGAATCCAGCAGACTCTCGATCATCCCGGACACTGTCGGGCCGCGCGTTCTTCGATGACGTGATGACCTGGAAGAGGACATGATTACTCCCCGGGCGGGTATCTCCGCCGGATCTTAAGTGCGATGAAAGTGAAGGCCATGGCTCGATCAAACCATGGATGCGGGTAAAAACAGCTGCATGAAAGTCCTCTCCGCGAAAAGATCGGTCATCCCCGCTATATAGTCCGTGATGATCCGCCATGAAGGGGTTGCGTCGTTGTAGTTGGTATTCCGAATGAAACGGAAAAAAGTATCGATGCAGGGAGCCTCCCTGATGAGCGCCGTCATATACCCGGCATTACAGCCCCGTTCCGATTTCTCGAGAATTTTTTCAAGTTCGGTGAACAATATTCTAATGATGCTCGCCGCTTTCCGGCTTTTCCGTTCAACTTCGGGATGAAGATAGATGTGCCTGTAGTTGAATTCTTTGAGGGAATTCATATGCGTAAATACTTCCTCGCTCATCTCGATGGCGTCCTTGCCGAGGCTCGATGCGATGGTATCGTTTACGAAACATCCGATGATCTTTCCGTTCTCCAGGTTTCTGACGATTTCCGGAGGTATGTCGCTTTTTCTGATCATTTCCGCCTTGATGGCGTCCTCCAGGTCGCGTCCGAGATATGCGATACGATCGACAAGCCGGACGAGACACCCTTCGAGTGTCGCGGGATGATACGACCGTTCCGTAATCGAATCGAGCCGGTGCAGGTCTCGCGAGCGGTCGGGTTCCACGACTCTTTCGAACCTTTCACCGCAATGTGTTATGATGCCGTCGCGTACCTCGTATGTCAAATTGAGTCCCGAGCCGTAATTCGTCAGCTTGTCAACCACCCTGAGACCGTGGATTTCGTGCTGAAAGCCGTCCGCCCCCTCCCGTTCTCCCAGCAGTTCGTGCAATACGCGCTCACCCGCATGTCCGAAGGGCGGATGCCCCAGATCGTGGCCTTTCGCGATCGCATTGATCAGATCGATATTGAGGTTGAGGCAGCGTCCGATCACCGAGGCGATGCTTGAAACGTGCAGCACATGCTCCATGCGCGTGCAGATATGGTCGTTATGGGGCGAAAGGAAGACCTGTGTCTTGTGCTTGAGCCTCCGAAACGGGGGAGAGTGAAGAATACGCGTCTCGTCGCGCGCGAACTCCAGTCTGAAAGGATCCCTTTTCATTGGAAAGCATCTGCCGAGCGACTCGCTGCTTTTTTTGGCGAACGGGCTCAGCTTCTCCTCGTCCGCGAGCAGGAACGAGCGGATATTGAATTCTTGATTCATAAAACCCTGTAGCGTTTCCTGAACATCCGTTTGCCTCGATCTACGTACCCTCTGCTTTAGGACCACTCTCGAGAAAGAGGGCAATGAATCTCCTCTGTTCCGGGGTCTCTATCGCAGGACGGATCTTCCGCACTGCCGCGATCGCCTTACCGGCTTCGATACCGAGGTAGGCGCCCATGATGCATGCCAGCACGAGACCGGTTCGACCGATACCGGCGCGGCAATGGACGCAGACCGGTACTCCGCGGGTAAACGACTCCAGGCATTCCCGTATGAGACCGGAAAACGGCCCCGCAAGTTCCGGTACGCCGAAATCCGGCACAGGAAAGTACCTCCATCCCATGTTCAGCCGGCAGCATACCTCTCCCACCCCATCAGGCGGCTTTTCCAGCGAGACTAGAAGACCGATTCCCTCTTCAGACAGGAATCGAATGTCCTCCTCGAGTTCGGCGATATCCCCGCTAAAACTTCCCGGCATATCGCTC
>CAZGVZ010000584.1:2570-3264 GCA_964529145.1 uncultured Fibrobacteraceae bacterium
CCCCGCCAGCCTGCCGGGAATTACCCATGAAAAATTTACAAATGCCATATATCTCCTGCCGGTAGCTCATTTGATGACTCTTATTCCGAATTCGCACAGGCGATCCCTGCTGTTGAACCTGCCGCCATCGAGGTTGTAATTGACAAAAAGAGAAGTGTCGAAATGTTTCATCGCGAAAAGCGCTTCGGCTCCGAATTCCTGCGCCCAGTAGTACTCTCCGCCCTTTTTGAATCCCAGCATGGAAGCTGCGGTTAGCCCCGCGGCTCCGGACCTCCATTTCACCAGTGCGAAACGGGCGGCTATCCGGAAATCATGGATATAGCCGGGCCGTGAAAGGGTCATGAGTTTCTGCCGCTCCACCAATCCGAAAAAATCGGAGATATAGTATCCCCATGTCACGCTCCAGATCAGCCTTTCGAAACCGGTCCAGGATTCATGTTCGAGATAACGGCCCAGATAGGGGTGCATTCTCCTGTGAGGCGAATTCAAAATTACCACGAATTTGTTCCAGTACACGATGGGTTCAGGCGGGGACTGATCGATATAATGGAAACAGCGGTGATCGAGTCCTGCGGAAACGTGCAGCCGCTCCAACCGATATTCGAGCGTGGGAGTCAGCCCGAATGACACGTCGTACGGATGGAGTACCATCCCCTCACGGGAATCCCCGCAGCCTGCCCGCAGTTCCGCCCTG
>CAZGVZ010000585.1:0-2039 GCA_964529145.1 uncultured Fibrobacteraceae bacterium
TGATGTGAACATGGCTGAGATGATGGCCGAGGAACTGGACGGACTGGACGCCGGACGGCCGCGTCCAGCGGATGGTCACCGAACTGTCGCTCGCGGCTACGATCTCGAGAGTCACCGGGTCAGGTCCGTCCTCGTCGTCGAGAAGGTCGTAATCCGCGCACCGGCCAAGCAGTGCCGCGCAGCAGCAGGCGAAAATGGATGCCAGTCGTCTCATTGTCGCACCTCCGGAGTTGACGTTTTTTTTCGGTTCACTTTGCCTCCACGGCGATTTTCCGGAACCTGCGGCGAAAGCTTTACGGGAACGGTTTCGCGGCCGCCTGACGAATCGGCGTCGGCAGCCCCGAGCTTCGGGCGGGGAACCCGCTGCGGAACAACCGCCGTCGCCGCCGCTGCGTTCGCCCCCGGCACGGGCTGCCGCGCGGCCGAATCGGACGGCTGCTGCACCGCTATGGTCTCCCCGGACCCTTTCGCGGCCGCCCCGGCCTTCCGCCGTTTCGCGAGCCGCGGTTTCCCGCCTCTCTTCGTTCGGTCCCGTTCACGGATATCCCCTGAGGAGGGTTTGTCCGGATCGTATTTGTCCAGTATCTTCTTCACCTCCTTGCCGAAATAATCGTCCGGGGAGACCGCGTTGTCGTCGCCGTAGTACACGTGCGGCGTAAGGAAGATCATCATCTGAGTCTCGTTTTTCGATACCGTGCGGCTCGAAAAAAGCCAGCCGAGCACAGGAATGCCGCTCAGGAACGGGATGCCCTTGCGGTTCACCACGTTTTCGGTCTGGCGCTGGCCTCCGAGCACGATCGTCTGTCCGTTGCGGAGTCGGACCATGGATTCGATGACCCGTGTGTCGACGTTGGGAGGCGTCGATGCGTCACCGCCGGTGCGCGGAATGTTGAACTCGGGCCGTATCTTGACCATCACGTATCCTTCGTCCATAACCCACGGAGTCACCTCGAGCTGGGTGTTGAACTTGATGACCTCGAACCGCTCGTCTGTGCCTATGATCGCGTTGTTGTTCTCGACCGGCGCCTTGGTCTCCTTCTGCAGCCGGTAGTAACGGGTTTCGCCGATGGTGATCGAGGCGGGATTTCCGTTGATGGTCGCGATCTGCGGGGTCGAGTGGACCCGCACGATGTCCGCGCTCTCGAGCGCGTGGATCGCCGCCCTGAAATTCTGCGGGAGCTTCACCACCTGGTCGATGCCGAAGCTCTTGAGCACGCCGTTGAGGATGCGCTGCGTGCGCTTGCGGCCGGGCTTGAGGTCGAGCTGCGGCAGAAACCGTTCGCTAAGCCACCCCGTCGAGCTGTCGCCGGGTTCCTGGGTGAAGAGCGACATTCCGTAGTCCCGGATCTTGTTGACGTTGAAGTCCACGACGAGCGCTTCGATCAGCACCTGCGGGACCGGCTTGTCGATCTTCTCGATGAACTCCTGCGCCTGGGCCACCACGTCGAACGATCCGATGACCACCACGGCGTTGTGTTCGCTGTTGAACTTGACCACCGCGTTCGTGCCGATGCCCGGAGGCAGCAGTTTGGTGATCTGGGCCTCCTCGGCCATGATGTGGCGCAGGGGAATGATGACCGTGGTTTTCTGCTGGTTCATTTCGCGCGAGCCGATGAAGTAGATCGATTTCTCTTTCCAGAACGTGAATTTCGTGTTCTGGAGCAGAAACCGCAGTGCGTCGTCGATCGGCACCGAGTCGAGCCGCGCGGAAATCTCGCCTGTAAGGCGGTCGTAGATGACGATATCGATGCCGCTCTGCACCGCAATGCTCCTTACGACCTGGTCGAGCGACGCGTTGTCCACCTCTAGCGTGACAGCGCCGCCCTTGACCGTGAGGGAGAGCCGTTTCAGGGCTCCAGCGGCGCCTCCACCCTGACCCTGGTCGGCGCCGCCGCCCCAGGATGGTTTGTTCAGGTAGTAGACACCGTCACTGCGCGTGAGAGAGAGATCGTTGCTCTCGGCAATCGCCTTGAGAGCCTTGTCGGGTTCCATTCCGACTAGCCGTGCCGTGACCTTCCGGTCGAGGCCCCCATCCGCGA
>CAZGVZ010000585.1:2049-3257 GCA_964529145.1 uncultured Fibrobacteraceae bacterium
ATCCAGGTCCACCCTGCCGCTTTTGACGCTGAAAAACGAGAGCGGCTTTTCAGGTTCCGGCGGCGGCTCCTCGTACTTGAACACCTTGACTATCCCGTTTTCGACCGTATAGGCGTACCCGCTGCGCTTGACCATGAAGTCGATCGCGTTACGCAGGCCGATGTCTGCGAGGTAAAGGGAGATCGAGCCGGTGACCTCCGGTTCGAGAAAGATGTTGACGCCGTACTGCATGCCCAGGCCGCGCAGCGCGTCACGCAGGTCCGCCTTGTCGAAGTCGAGAACCGGAACCCGTATGGAGTCCGGAACCGGCAGCTTTTCGATCGGGTGGAGATACGCCGGCAATCCAGATTTCCGGGCGGGCACCACCTTTTCTCCAGGCCCGGCCTCGCGCAGCGGCGAAACGACCGGCGGCATAACCGCCTGCGCGGCTGATTTATTTTCCGCAGGGGACGGCTCTGCAGACCGACCGTCTTCCGTTACCAGCTGTTGAGTTTCCGGCAGCGCGGCCGCATCTCCGGCGGGCGTCGTGGACGGCTCGGCCGCCGCCGGGGCCGGGGGCGTCTGACCGGCGGCTAGCGCGGCTACGACGATAAACGCGACTCCTGTCCGGAACATGGCATATCCTTTCCTGTGCGGAAGAGTATGGAATCAGGCGAGAACGGAGATTTCCCTGAGGACTTCCTCGACGGAGGTCACGCCGTCGGCGAGTCTGGCCCGCGCGTTGTCCGAAAGCGGTGCCATGCCTTCCCCGACCGCCGCCTCGCGGATGGAAGCGGCGAAGGATTTGTTGTTTATCAAGGTACGTAGGCGATCCGTGACCGGCAGCACCTCGTAGATTCCCGTTCTTCCCCTGTATCCGGTATAGCCGCACGCCGGACACCCCAGTCCTTTGTAGAGCGGGACGCCGGCGGCGAGACCGAGTGATTTCCGTATATCTCCTGCAACCGTTGTTTCGCATTTGCAATGGGAACAGATCCTGCGCACCAGCCGCTGCGCCACGATCATGCTCACCGACGAGGAGACAAGGTACGGCTCCACTCCCATGTCGATGAGGCGCGTGACCGCCGACGGAGCGTCGTTGGTGTGCAGAGTGCTCAACACCAGATGTCCGGTCAGCGAAGAGCGGATGGCTATCTCCGCGGTCTCGAGGTCGCGGATCTCCCCCACCATGATGACGTCGGGGTCCTGGCGCAGCAGCGTCCGCAGGG
>CAZGVZ010000586.1:0-3246 GCA_964529145.1 uncultured Fibrobacteraceae bacterium
GAGATAAGCGATGAAGATTCACCTCATTTCCGCGAATGCACCGGAATTCGGAATGACCGGTAAAAGGGTAACTCTCGATATTCCTTTTCAATGATTACTGTGCGGTAAAGCACCTGTAAAAAGCCCTTTCCTGGGCTCAACACGACGAGGGACCGCCGGCTCTATACCCGGAGTGAGACGGCACCTTGGAATGCATGGCATTCCTCTTGTTTTGCGCGGGTTATCGGGCACGTCATGGCGTGCCCCTGCATAGGCGGCGGTAGTCCGACTCCGCACGGCCGCGAAGGCTGCAGGCTTGGTTGCATTCGACAGCCTTGTTTTCAATGGTCTTTCCCAAGCTTACGGCCCGAGTACTTTTCTCGCGGGCTCATTACAACAACGAACGTTTGGAGGCGTCCTGAAATGAAAACGGATGCCGGCTGGCGGCATCCGTCAAGCGATCTTCGGGTTCGGGCGTTCTCCGGTCAGGAAAGTCTACTGCCGTTCGAAATCACCCTTGAGATCCTCCCATGTGATGTAACGGTCCTGGCTCCCGTCGGTAATGAGAGAATCATACGTTTCGGCAGGTTCCTTTTTCCATGTCTTTTTTACTTTACTGCCGACTTTCTCGACGTAAAGCCGTTCGAAATCCTGGCGAATGGACGCGAAACGTTTGATGAAAAGATGGATGGTATCGCCGTGCAGATCGTAATCTCCCCACGACCTGAACTCCCAGTCTTCCTTGAGGAAAGGCCCGCTCTGGCCGTTCTTCTTCTCGAGGAGCGTCACCTTTCCGTCTTTCCCGAAAGTGAAGATTTTCTTCTCGACTGCGTGAACGCCCTTCACTTCCTTGCTCTTGGTGATGTTCGTGCATACCCACGATCCGGGGAGCACGCTCCTGAGTTCCTTTGAACGCTCCTCGTCCTTGTTGAACTGCGGAATGTTGACCGCGATCTCCTGAGCTTTGGTATAGGCCTGCAGATACCATTTCATGGTTACAAAAGAATCGACCGGGACCATCATGCTGTCGATTTTTTTCAGCTGCAGTCCGGTGAGGCCGCTTCGCGCGGCACGGATGACCGAACGCAGGGAATCGATGACCGGCATGAGGCGATTGACGTTCTCCTTGAAGGTCGCTTCCACCGCGGCGAGCTCACGGTTCATCGATTTGACCGCTTTTTTCGCGAGTCCGGTGTTTCCCCTGGTTCGGGCGTCCTTCGCCTGGTAGAGGTGGACCTTTACAGTTGAAAGTGTGCTGTCGGGTACTCCGGCGGTTTTGAGCTGTTCGATCTGTTTTTCAGCGGTTGTGAGAGCCCGCTCGCTGACGCCGCAGCCGATCACACCGAGTAGAGCGGTTAAACCGAGTAATTTCATTAACCGAACCTTCATAGGGTTCCTCCTGAAAGAGTAAGGGTTGCATTGCGTTACTGGTCGAGATGATTAGAATAATATACCGAAAAAAAGGTATATGTACCTGCTCTTCCATTACAGGAGAGTAATCTGTAAGATACGTTCTATAGAGAGGAGAGTCAAGCAGATTTGACCGGGAGGACCGGTGGGATGAGGAGGAAGGGCTTCGGGAGGGTCCCGAAGCCCTAGTGTAGTGTTATTTCCTGATTTTGAAAGCTTTGAAGAATGTGTTCCCCTGCCGCTGGAGCAGAAAGAGGATCGAATCGCCGGGTTTGACACCCTTGAGCGCAGATTTGAAATCCTTGGTGGTTTCTATTGGCGTCCGGTTTATTTCAAGGATCACATCCGATCCCATGAGCCCTTCCTGTGCCGCCTGCGAAGAGGGTGAGATTTCCATAATCACCACACCTTTGACGTTTTTGCCGAGGTCGAGTTTCTCGCGCAATTCCTGGGTGATCGGGCCCGCGGTGATACCGAGTTTTTCCGCCATGTCACCCGTCTCTTTGGATTCGGAACCGTCCTTTGTTTCTTCTGCACCGTCGGTTTTAGCCGAGTCCCTGCCGGTCAGAGTAACGTAGAGCGTCTTTTCCTTGCCGCTCCGGATCACGACGACCGGCACCTTGCGCCCCGGTCTGATGGCGGCTATGCGGTTGCGCAACTCGTTGGTCGTGGTGGTTTTCAGGCCGTCGACGCTGATGACCACGTCCCCTCGCTTGAGCCCCGCCTTTTCCGCGGGCTGATCCTTGAAAACATCGCCGATCAACACTCCCTTGGTATCCGCGCCGAGATCGAACGCCTCCCTGGTCGTCTGATCGAGTTCCTGTATCATCACGCCGAGCCACCCGCGTGAAACTTTTCCTTCGTAAATAAGATCCTCCATTATTTTACGGGCCATGTTGATGGGTATGGCGAATCCTATGCCCATGTAACCGCCCGATCTTGAGTAGATCATGGTGTTGATCCCTATCAGCTCCCCTTCGATATTTACAAGTGCACCCCCGGAATTGCCGGGATTGATGGCCGCATCGGTCTGGATGAAATTCTGGTAGGCATTCGCGTCGCTCATGGTCGTGCGCCCGAGTGCCGAGACGATACCGAGGGTAACGGAAGAGGAGAGGCTGAAAGGATTGCCCACAGCGATCGCCCAGTCTCCAGGGCGGAGTTTGTCGCTGTCACCGAGGTAGGCGACCGGGAGGTTCGAGGCCTTTTCCTTGATCTTTATCACAGCGACATCCGAGAGGGAATCCGAGCCGACGATTTCCGCCTGGAAACTCCTGTTATCGGATGTCTTGACCTCTATTTCGTCGGCTCCGGCGACTACGTGGAAATTCGTGAGAATGTAGCCGTCTTTCGAGACGATGACACCCGATCCGAGTCCCTGTTGACGCTGTTCCCGTTTCTGGACTTGCGGAGGAGCCCGCCGCTGTCTCGGCTGCCCGAAAAAATCATCGAATCCGAAAGGGTCGCCGAAAAACTGATAGAAGGGATTGTTGGAAAAGATCACGGTGTCTATTTTCGTCGGGATCACCTGGACTACGGTAGGGACGACCTTCTCGGCGAGGTCCGCGATGATCGTCTTGAACGCGCCCATCTGGGGCGTTGTCTTGATGTCCGGCTGTTTACTTGAGCCAAAGGCGACCGACCCGCGGTCCGGCCGTTTCGATTCCGCGAAAGAACAGGTGGTGTAGAGAAGAAAGGAACCTGTGATAAGGGAGAAAAGAATCGATACCGAGAGTATCGGACGCCTGACGATGCTCAGTTTCATTGAGTGCTCCTTGGAAAAAAGATTGGGATCCGACCGGATCTGCCAACATATACGTATGAAAAAAAGACTTTATTGTCCGCAGCTCCGGAAGG
>CAZGVZ010000587.1:0-3240 GCA_964529145.1 uncultured Fibrobacteraceae bacterium
GGGAAATCCCCCCGGAATTCGAAAATCCGTACTCCGACCCGAGATTCTTTACAAGGGCGTTTTCCACGTATCCTTTGCGGCTCTCCGTGACAAGGAAAGCATGGAACTTGTTCATGTACATGATCAGAAGTCCGTTCGAGACGACGCCGAGCAGGATCATGAAGAAAGTCGAGTCTGTGTTGAACTCGGTCCTGATCGAATAGGCGATGACGTACGCAGGAGAGAAAAGAAGCAGATGCGCCGCGGTTTTCGCGAGGGTCGCAACTACCGTGCCCGGACCCCGTCTGCGCGTTCTTCCGGCGACGACATCCTGGAGTTTTTTCTGTTTAAGAATGAAACGCAGCGATCCCAGAGTTTCGACACCGTAGTACGTGAGCGCCATGACGATCAGATAGGTCAGCAGGAAAACGGAGTACATCCGCAGAATGCCGAACAGCGTCGAGGCGGAGAGTTTCCTGGTCTGGTGGGAGGAGCGCATCGACGCGTTGAACTCACGTTCCTTCATCAGAAAGAATTCCCGGGACATGACCAGGTTGCTGTCGTGCTGTCCGGGGAAGAAAAAATCGAGGCAGTCGGTGAGGAGAGCTTTCTCGAACGGATCGTTGAATCTGTCGACCGGAGCTCCGACGAGGTGACCGACGTTTTTTTGCTGACGTTGAAAGTCGAGATTTCTGCGGTTCTGGAAAAACAGAATGGCGCAGATCATCAGCGCAGACACCAGTACAAGACCGATGAGGTGTTCAACGAGTTTTGCGCGCATACCTCACCTCGGACTCACGGAAATGACGCCGCTGTCGTAACGTGCCGCGAAAGGTTTTCCGATCAGGATACGCTCCACATCCGCCACGATATGGCGGGTGCTGGATTCGAAATGACCGGCCGTTGCTGCCGCCACCCGGAGTTCGTAGCGGTGGTTCTTCTTTTCATGGGTATAATCCCACCGCGGGGCGGCTTTACGCAGGCCTGTGCGGTCGTTGAAAAACGAGAACAGCGTGCCGTAGCGCTGATTCGCCTCGTCGAGGCGTTTCATGATGCGGGAGTGAAGCGCGGCGTATCCGTCGTCCGCCGGACCGGACCGTTCCGCTGAGCGGTTGCGAAAGGCGACGCCCCCCGCGCCGGTCCAGCCGAAACGGGGCGGAGCCGTTGAATATTGAAGGAAAATCGCGCCGCGCCATGAGAAGACGCGTACGACCGATACTCCTTTCTCCAGCGTGTGGCCGCCTCGGCCGGGCGGATAGGACGCAGATACCTTGATTGCGGCAGCGTTGACGACCACGGTGTCACCGAGGGGGGTGCAGGCTCCGTAACGCCGCGCCGAGGCAGCGGGTGGAAGGCCCAGCGGCTTGCCTTTCTCGTCGAGCAGTAGGTAGTATGTCGACGAACCGTGTGAAAGGCGCATTGCCTGGGTGATCTGATCGCCCATCAACTGACGTTCCCGTACGATCTCGAACGGGGAACCCGGCGAAAGGAGCCTTTTTCCCGATTCGCTCATCGGCTGCTCGTATTCATCGAACAGGTCGCATGCCGCCGGATTGCCTACTACGAGATAATCCTTCGCAGTCGCTGACGAGGCGGAGGCAGCGATTGCCGCAAGCCATGCCAGCATGGCGTAAGCGGCCTTCGGAAACGACGGGATTCCGGTAGATGCGATCCGCCGGTTCCGTACGCCCCGGAACCGGGGCGCATTCTCCCGGCGTCGGAATACCGTCATTTTTTCTTCTCCTGCCATTTCTCGATCGTGGAGAGCTGCGAAGCCGTTCCGTACAGATCGATGGTGGATGGGGAGAATTGATTGCTGAAATAGGCAAGGGAGGGAAGGGAGAAAAGCCAGCCGCCAAGCGCCAGTCTCTGGTCGAGTTGATCGATGAACTGGGCGTACGCCTGTTTGTCGCCGATTTCGCGTGTCGACATGAAATTGAAGACATGATCGAGCAGCTGCCTGATCTCTTCCCGTTCGGGGGAATCGTCGCCGCAATCAAGTCTGAAGAAATTGTCTCCAGCCATCGACATTTCGGAGATCGCAGGTTTTCCTTTTCCATCGACCGTGGTCTGCAGATTGATTTTATAGTTCTCGAAATCCGGTTCGCGCAGAAAGACATTATAAAGATCGAAGAGGAAATTGCTGCGATATCCGCTGAACGGAACGAGCACCGCGTCGTATTCTCCCCGCCGAATCTCGTCGTTCTGGACCGCGCTCACCCTTATTTTACCCTTTGTCAAAGCAGGGTCGTTCAGGATTTCCACAAGCTCCGCGAGTTCTTCCCGGAAACCGGCGTTCAGGCACGTCTGGATGCGTACGGTGTCCTGAAGAACCGAAAGATCGGGGCTTCCGCGGTCCTTGAGCGGGACTACGATCTCCTCCTCGATGTAATACGAGGTCGAAGGAAAGACGCTGTAATTTAGGTATTCGTCGTAATTGTCTCCCTCGCCGCGGTAGTCGGCGATATGCCGCTGCTGTTCGGTGCCGATACGGAAGAACCTGTTCATGACCGCGCGGTTATCGAGGATCGAGCGGACGGCGAGCCGCTGGTCGAGGTTCAGTTTCTTTACGTTGAACAGGACGGCGAAAAAGCAGGTGCTTATGCTGGACTTGTAGAAGAACCGGGTGGTGTCGCGAACGATGGGAGCGATCGCCCCGAAAGGTGTGCTGAGCACCACATTTATGTTCCTGTTTTTCAATTCGGTGGAATAGGTGCTGTTGTCGATGAAAGGTTTGAGATGCACCTGGGGAACCGCGGCGCTCCCGTCGGGAGTCCTGTGGAAGAACAGCTTGTCTTCGGTTTCTCCTGCGTAAAGAAACGGCGCGCTTCCGACCATGTAAGCGGGAGCGTTCATCTCGGAATTGGCGGGAATGATCTTGAAGGAGAGTATCTCCTTAATGTCGGTTTCGATCCATTCACGGTCACCCCGGAACTGGAAACGTATCTCGTTGTTCTCGTCCGGTCCGGTGAAGTCGAAATCGGGAACAGCCTGCGAGACGAGAATATAGTCCGGAGAGACGCTTCCGAGCGTCTGGATTCGCCGGAGCGTGAATCGCAGGTCGTTCGCGGTGAACTGAACCGCCTGCGACTCGGAAATCGCCACCTTTTCCTTCTCCATCGAGACCGAGTAACTGGAGTGCCATTTTTTGGAAGGTTTGAGTCGTATCGTCACGGTACCGTTATGGTCGATTCCCATATATTCGCCGAGCCCGTCCTCGTAGATGATTCCGCTCGGGTTCGCGGAAATGTTGAAGAGCCC
>CAZGVZ010000588.1:0-3234 GCA_964529145.1 uncultured Fibrobacteraceae bacterium
AATGGTGTATCGACGCGGGGTACTATTTTTTTAAAGCGGGCCCATACACGTGCCCGCCTGAAGGTTCCTTTTCGTGAGCCTTCCGGGTTACCGGCTTTCTCGCAATCAGCTTTCGTCGACCTTCGGTCCGACTACCTCATCCTTTTCGGGCAGAAGATACCACGCGACGAGATAGGTAATTATACCCGGAATGAATTGGGTGAGCACAGTTACGAAAACGAATGCGAGACGGACCAGTGTGACGTCGAGGTTGTACATATCGGCAATACCGCTGCAGATGCCGGCTATCTTCTTTCCGGTCGAGAGGCGATAAAATTTTTTCATCTTATAGACTCCTTGTGTTGATAGGTCCGTTGGATCCGGTTCAAACAAGAACGGCTACAGGTCCATAACACCCGGTAACCCTGAGTCGCATATAGAAGTATACAGCTTGCCGCGGCGGTGCAGCAAGAGCGGCAGCTTTTTTCGAACATTATCGAGTAGTTCCGGGTCGAGATCGGCATAGATGATCGTCTCTTCCGTCCCCGCTTCCGCCAGAACCTCCCCCCATGGTGAGACCACCATCGAGTGGCCGTATGCCTTGTAGCCGATTTTCGGATCGGGACTCGTACCCTGGGAAATTGCTGCGAGATAAAGCTGGTTTTCAATCGCCCTCGCGCGCATGGTGCACTCCCAGTGCGCCGGGCCTGTCACCTGGTTGAAAACCGCGGGGACAAGGAGCAACTCCGTACCGAGGAGCGCTAGATGGCGCGCCATTTCGGGGAAACGGATATCATAACAAATAAGAAGACCGATCGTTCCGTATCCTGTTGCCGCTGAGGCGAGCGAATTTCCCGGCGAGAATACGAGAGATTCTCTTGCATGCAGTTTTTCGAACCTGACATCGAAAAGATGGCATTTTCTATAAGTCAGCAGTATATCGCCCCCGGGTCCGATCAAATGCGAGGTATTGTATATTTTTCCCTCTCGGGAGCAGGCCATTGATCCTGTGCACAGATATACACTTCCGCTCCTAGCCAGATCCCTGAAGCCGGAGAGGATTAAATCCTCATCTCCGGCGATTGTGCGTATCGCTGGAAGCTCATAGGGGTAATAGAAAATTTCCGGGAGCGAGATGATTTCTGCCCCGTTGCGTGCCGCTTCTTCGATCATCGCGAACGCATGACGGACATTCGCCTGCTTATCCAGGACGGGCGTGATCTGGCACAATGCGATTCTCACTCTTTTCATGGGCATTTCCGTCGACGGTATTTCAACCGGCCGTCATGAAATGAAGCACGACTCCGGTAATGACCGGAACCGCGAGATTATCGTTGATGACGACCTTCGAGGATATGCGGAGCGGCAAGAGTTCCAGTATGGTCACGGCAGCCGAAGTCACCAGACCAGCTGTCAGAGGAAGACGGCCGCCGGGAAAATCGATGAGCCCGGGGATCAGGGGAAAAATCGCATACAAAAGTATTATACATAGTGAAAAACAGGCCAGTGATCCTTCCAAGCTTTTCTTTCCGATTTTTATTTTTCCGATACTCATACCTACCAGCGCCGCGACGGCATCGCCGAGAATGAAAATGGTCAGTACGACACATGCGATCCATAATTCGTTCCGGAAGACAATCGAACAGACAAGTGCGGCGCCGATCACCCAAGTTGAACCGGTAGTCCTGTGCCGCTCCTCCTGCCGTAGCATCGATCCGAATGCCCGATAAAACAGGTTCTGCACCTCCGGATTTTTCTGCCGTAACCGTTCGACAAGGATCGAAACGGTCAGAACCACGGCAAGGATACCGGGCGCCACGATTCTGGATCCCGTCATCATCGGAATGGTGTAGATTCCGGCAGGCATGGTCAACGCGAAAAGATGCAGCAGTTTGCGGGCAATTTCCTCCCGGGGCAGTCGCATCTCTACATCCTTATCAGCGTTGATGACCAGACGAAACCGGAACCGAACGCGACCAGAAGAATCTGGTCGCCTTGCCGGACCCTCCCCTGCCGTCGGGCCTGATCCATTGCGATGGGGAGACAGGCGGATGCCATATTTCCGTATTTTTCGACGTTTATGAAGACCTTTTCCTGAGGGACATTCCCTTTCTCGATAATCGCTTCGATCATACGCAGGTTGGGCTGATGGGGGATGAGAAGATCGATATCGTCGTAGCCGATACCGTTAGCCGTGAATATCTCCCCGACTCCCTCGATCATTCTTGCCACGCCGTTTTCGAAAACCGTCTTTCCATCCATTCTGAAATTGACCTTTCCCTTGTCGATGTCGCTCTTATTGACAAATGACATTCTGCCGAGGGCGGTACCCGGAGCCGCGGTATACAAAACTCTGGCCTGTGATCCCTGTGCGTGAAGGAATGTGGAAATCACGCCACTGCCCGAATCTTCCGAAGGACCGACCACAACAGCTCCCGCGCCGTCTCCGAAAAGAATCGATATATTGCGCCCGTCGTAGGAGCCGTCGATCCTCTTCGATAATACCTCCGAACAGGCGATCAGCACATACCGGTACATTCCTGCACGGATGAAGCTGTCCGCCATCGCCAGACCGTAAATGAGGCCGCAGCATTGCTGCCGGATGTCGAATGCCGGAACAGTGCCCACACCCAGTTTTCCATGGAGAAAACAGGCGCATCCGGGATCGTTGTGATCGGGCGTGATCGTGTTCATGATGATACAGTCGATCTGGTCCATCGTGAGCCCCGCGTCCTCGACCGCTGATCTGCATGCCGGCAGCGCCAGATCGGTGGCGCTCACCCCGGCTTCGGCATGACGCCGTTCCCTCACTCCGGTCCGGGTAATGATGAATTCGTCGCTTGTCTCCATCATTTTTTCCAAATCGAAATTGGTCACGACCTTCTCCGGAACATAATGTCCGGTCCCCATTATCCGGGCCCGTTTTATCATCGTCAGATCCCCTTTCACCTTTTTTTACAAAATAATACGCGCATCGACCGTTACCGCACTGTTCTCGTATGCAATAACGGGATTTAGATCCATCTCCCTGATCTCAGGCAGATCGGTGACCAGCAGGGATACACGCTGGATGATATCGGAGAGCCTGTCGAGGTCCACGCCCTTACTCCCGCGATATCCGGTCAGCAGAGGAGAGGTTTTCAATGATGAAAGCATCTCCCGCGCCTCCGGAGCCGTGACCGGAGTGATTTCGAAAGCCACATCCTTGAGCAGATCGACCAGAACTCCTCCCAATCCGAACATGATCATATGCCC
>CAZGVZ010000589.1:0-3229 GCA_964529145.1 uncultured Fibrobacteraceae bacterium
CACCGGTCAATACGACATCAAACGCGGATCCGACCGAAACATGTCGTTCCTGCCGGTCGATTTTCAGATGGGATCAGGCATTTATACCGCTGCGCTGCAGATCAGCCGCAGCATCGACGTGGAGAGCGGTTTCTGGAAAGTCGACGTTTCCTACAGCCATCCTTTCATGATACGACCTTTTACCCGTGAAAACAGGATGCTGGATACCTATTACCGGGAGTACCGGGATCGCAGGGCCAACGACCGGTTCTATTACCGTTTCAAACCTTACGGAGAAAACGATCTGGGTGGGTATACCCCGCCTTCCGCATCGGTCGCGGCCTACTATGCATACCGTGGGGTGGAAGGGTATGTCCATTCATGGGGCATGTACCTTTCCGCACCTCTGGGGGTCGCCTGGATCCCATCACCGGAAGTGGGTACCTACGATCCGATGCCTGATCCGGATCACAAGATGTGGAACGGCGCGTTCTTGTACCAGATCGAGTTCTCCAGACCGAAATTTCCGGTGCTTCTCGCGCTTTCGCTTCCGATACACGACAAGTCCGACAGCCGGGGAAATTTAAACGGTCCGGACTGGGAAGATTTCATGAACCAGTGGTTTTTTGCAGTTGGAATCAAGGCAACGATGTTCTGAAGGAGAAGGTATGAAAAAATTGGTATCGATGGCTCTAATGGTTTCGTTCCTTGCGCTGTGCGACAGTCCTGCCGAGGTGGAGGAGTGTACGCCGGTCGAATCCATCGAGCTGATCTCTCCACTCAGCGGAAGCTTCGAGGTTGGAGAAACGGTCAACGTAAGCTGGAAGGTAAACCGGGAAATGATCAGTCAGGTCGATATCTCCGTCAGTGCGAACGGCGAGAACGGTCCCTGGCGAAGGATTTTCGGCCGTGGGATCAACGTGCCGGGTACTACAGGAGAGACGGTGTGCATGGATACCGCCTGGACGATCGGAGAGGAGAACGAAAACATCGATTATTCGACCGCTCAGACGGTGCTGTTGAAAATATGCAATTACTCTGCCTGCAGCGGTGAATATGACATCTCGTCCCCTCTGGCGGTCAATCCCTGACCGGTGATACCGCGGCGATGAACGGACCAAAAAAGATACTCGTGACCGGAGGCACCGGAACCATAGGCGGCGCCTTGGTCCGCAGGCTCGCAGGCCTGGGGCATACTCTCCGGGTCCTGACCCTGCCGGGGGATCCTCATGCCGCTTCTCTTGCCGGAAACGGGATCGAGATACGTTACGGGGACATTTCGGACCCCGAAGCGGTCAACGGAATCTGCGAGGGCGTCTCGACGGTGATCCATCTCGCGGCCGTGATCATCGCGGAGGACGAGTCCGCGTTCGATCACGTGAATGTCAACGGTACCCGTTATCTTTTAACAGATGCAAAAAATTGCGGTGTTCGTCACTTCGTTTATGTCTCCTCTGCATCCGTGGTGTACCGGAAAATTACCCCGTACTCGCGCTCAAAGAGAATCGCCGAAAGATACGTGAGGGATTCCGGCCTGCCTTGGACGATCGTCAGGCCGACGCTCGTCTACGGCGAAACCGGAGGGCAGGAGTTCGACATGTTCCTCGAATATCTGCGTTCCTGGCCGGTCGTTCCGTTCATCGGAGCTGGCAAGGCACGAAAGAGACCGGTATACGTCGGCGATCTCGTCGACGGTATAGAATTGACGGCCGGTCTCGATACCGGTGCAGGAGCGATCTACAACCTCAGCGGGGGATCGTCCCTGACCATGGTCGATTTCGCCAGGCTCTGTCTGACACTGCTCGGCAGAGAGGACAGAGTCGTGGTACACGTGCCCGTGATACTCTGCCGGATCGTGGCGGCATTCATGAAAAAGATGATGAAAAAACCGGCTCTGACCTGGAACATGATCGCAGGAGTGATTCAACCTGCGGACCTCGACCCTGCCTCCGCGATACGGGATCTGGGGTACTCGCCTTCACCGGTAGAGAAAATGCTGCCGGAATGCCTCAAGAAAAGATGTATACGATGAACGTGAGGCATTCGGACCTCCCCGACCGGAAAAGCGGTACCTGCCCACGATGGAGTATCGATATCTCCGGACGGAGTTCCTCCGGGAATCCCTCGATCCCTGGAATCCCTGTACTTGAGTCGACCCGAGGCCATGACATCAGTGGATCAGGTGCGTCCGCCGCCATGCGCTATGCCGTACTGATCCGGAGTCCCCGGCCGCCCGGGATGCCGGTACGTCATGGTTACCGTTTGTCATATTCCGTCCTGTCCGTTTCCCGTGCTCAAAAAAGGGGGGCTTTATGAGAATGCCGGCAGCACAGTTCATCGCGTTGACCGTAGTCGGAACCGTTCTTTCCGGCGGAACCTCCGAGAGTTCCGGGCCGTCGGCCGGATCCGTTCAGGAGCAGGCTTCACCGGCGATTCGTCCTTCCGATGACACCCTCGTCGTGACCGCGCGTCTGACGGAGATTCCAGGAAAATTCGTATCGAACGAGCTATACGATTACGTATATGTGATGAAGTACCGCGTGATTGCGGTTCACAAAGGATCCTGCGAGGCAAGGGAGATCCTGGTCGGGCACTACAATCCGCTCATTCCACGGGGTAAGGTGAAAGATAAAATGGACCGGTTCGTGGACGGGACCGTGGAGAGTTTCACCGTGGGTAAAAAGCAGAGGCTCACGCTGGTTACCCCGATCGAAAAAGTATGGAGCGACCAGACGGAAGATGAATATCTTGACTCCGATCTGATGAAGTACTACGCATTGCGGGCCGATACCGTGGAATGACGGACAGCCGATCCGAGGTGTCATGGTTTTCTCGTCGTATATATTCATTTTCTATTTCCTGCCGCTGACCCTCGCCGGTTATTACCTGCTGCCGTTTACCTGGCGCGGGTTCTACGTCCGGAATTTCTTCCTTACCATCGTGAGTTATATCTTTTACGGATGGGAAGAGCCCTGGTTCGTCGTTCTCATGTGGATTTCCACTGTCATCGATTTCATTGCCGGGAAACTGATCTCGCGTCCTGGTGCCACGCGGCGTCTGAAAAACGGGGCGCTCGTAATGTCGTGCATCTCGAATCTGGGCATGCTCGGATTTTTCAAGTATTACATGTTCATGATGGGCGGTCTTAACCGTCTGGCCGACCTGCTCGGGGGAGGAAGTTCGACATTTCACATACTGCAAGTGACCCTTCCGATCGGAATCTCCTTCTATACGTTCCAGACGATGAGTT